>JABDBE010000026.1:37744-37884 GCA_013288805.1 Acidobacteriota bacterium | reverse complement strand
GGCCGGTGAAACAGGCTGTGATCTCGGCATCGGCATTGAGCCTCCTCTATCCGCAGAATGGCCTGAACGGGTATACGCGCGATGCATTTCTGGAAGACCTTGTTCAGGATGCAGCGAGGGATATTCGGGAGTGTCTGGAA
>JABDBE010000026.1:0-37734 GCA_013288805.1 Acidobacteriota bacterium | reverse complement strand
TGTCTGGAAGCCAATGCCGCGTGCGTGCAGATCGACTTCACGGAAGGGCGCCTGGCGCTCAAGCTCGATCCCTCCGGCGGCCTATTGAATTCATTCATTGAGCTGAACAACCGCGTGCTTGATAAGTTTTCGGATGTTGAGAGGAAGAAAATTGGAGTGCACACTTGCCCCGGCGGCGATCGTGACTCAACGCATAGCGCCGATGTGGATTACACGGGTCTACTGCCTGAACTGTTTCGGTTGAAGGCCGGCCGGTTCTACATTCAATTGGCCAGCGAAGCGGACCGCCCTCGTGTGCTAACCACGATTCGAGACCTGCTCAAGCCCGGTCAGTTGCTCTTTGTGGGTGTCACGGACCCAATTAATCCAAAGATTGAAAGTCCGGAAGCAGTACGAGATCGCGTGCTCGAAGCAGCAGAATTCATTCCTTTGGAATCGCTGGGAACGACCGACGACTGCGGTTTCTCGCCCTTTGCCGATGACACGTCTACGTCGCGCGAGACAGCTTTCGCGAAAGTGAAGAGCCGCGTCGAGGGAACAGCGATGGCAGAAAAGATTCTTGGAGTTTGAGGACGTGATCCATATGGGCGAACATCCACTCGGCGACTCTCTTCAGCCTCGTTTAGTTGCGTGTTGTGCAGCACTCGCGTTCTGCGCGATGAGTTCGAAGCCCTCGGAACGTGCATCTTTTTCGGTTTCCGCAAGCCGTTTGCGACCCAGTGTCGGATTTGTTCCTTGCAGTTGAATTTCGCCAATGGCAAGGGAAGCTTCTAACTCGATTCGGACTAATCCCAACTTGTGGGCTTCCGCCGCCACATTTCGTGCAAGCCGCTCCGCGTCAGGAAGGTTGTTTGCCGCTGCCTGGGTGTAGGCATTCTGGATCGCGAGCGGGAGACGGATAGTAACATCGCTGCTCTTCTTGGAAAGGGTCAGCGCTCTTGCGATCGCCTTTTGGGCATCTTCGAGATTTCCTTGTTGTAGAAGCGACCTCGACAGCAAGGTTTCAGACTGAATTTCAGGGTCTGCTTCCCGCTCCGTGCGAAATTCCTCGGCGGCCGTCTGCGCCAGGGTCTCTGCGTCGGAGGAATTACCAAAGTCGCAATCCAGCTCGCCCAGAGCGAGCTGAGCCTCGGCCGCCAAACCTTTTTCTCCTGATTTCTGGAGCAACGAAAGAGCTTCGTCATAATTTTTTCTTGCCCCATCGCTGTCTCCCATTTGTCGCCGTAGTCTTCCGATCGACATAAGAGAGTCTGTGTAGTACCTCTTGTCGCCAATTTCGCGTTGGATGCTCACGGCCTGCTGGTACATCTGCATCGCGCCTTTAAGATCGCCCTCGTCCGCCAGGACATCTCCGATGACCTTGAGGTCAATTGCTTCTGAACTCTTATGTCCTACCTCGCGAGCCAACACGAGCGCGTCCTTGTACTCTGCAAGAGCATCTCCCAGTCGCCCCTCTGCGTGAAGGATGTCGCCAGTGTTGCCAGCGATTACGGACATGGTGTGCTTGTCGCCGGTAGACTGGGAAGCATCGAGGGCTTCCCGATAGAATTTCAAGGCAGTCGGGAAGTCGCCCTCCTGAGCGTAAATCAAGCCGATATTTCCGAGTTCTCGAGCTGTGGCTTTCCTGTCGCCAGTCTGGCGCGCGAGGGTTAGAGCTTGTTCATACAATGTTTTTGCTTGTTCCAAATCGCCTTGGTCGATTGGTACTTCCGCCATCGCGTGCAAAGCTCGAGACTCGCCAGCCAAGTCTCCGGCATCGTGGAAAATCCGCCGGCCCTCTTCGCAATCGGCGGTTGCTGGCTGGAATTGCCCGAGATTAGCCAAAGACCGGCATTGAGATATTTTCGCTCGAGCCAGCAAGAGTCTGGCTCCCGATGTCGTAGCTTTTTGAATTGCCAGGTCATCCGCAGCCACTGCTCCCTTATTGTCAGACAGAGAAGAGTCGGCTTCTGCCTGCGCTATATCAATACGCGGATCCGCTTTCGCTTCAGCCGACAGCCCGCGCAACCGGGCGATCGATTGCAAGGCGTCGTGCCCTCGTTCTCCCTCGATCTGAGCGTTGGCGAGAGAGAGGCCATACTCAATGTCATCGGGAGAAGAATTGGACAGGGTTCGGTAAGCGTCAATCGCCTTATCCCAATCCTTATTAACCTCGTAGTAGCGCGCTTCCACCAACGAATGTTCCTCAGAGGAAAGCTTGCTGGAAAGTTCCAAAGCTTTTTTGGCTTCAACGATTGCGTTCGCGTTGTAGCCGAGAGCCATCCATGCTTTTGCCAATTGCGCGTGAGCCAGAGGGTAGGCGGGGTCCGAGCTGACGGCGCGCGTCAACAGGTCGCGAGCCGCGAGTGCATCAAAAGTTCGGAGCTTCTCCAAGCCTTCAGTGTAGAGCCGTATTGCCTCCGGGTTCGAAGCCGTTGACGCTCGAATTCCCACCGATTCAAGCTGCGAAACCTCGTCAACTCCCAAGGCCTCTCGCAGCTTTCGTCCGATGCGCGACACAAGATCGAGCAACTGTGCCTCGGTACTGGTTCCCGAAACCGTGGCGATGGTTTCTCCCTTCGCCGTGTCTTGCACACGAACATCAAGCCGGATTTCGCGCCCGGAGTCTTGTCCCAAGTCCAAATACGAACCGACCACGACATAGTCAGCGCCTAGATTCTTGCGGACCTGCCCAATGGCTGGTGGAGCGAGGTTTTCTGTGTCGGGAAGGCCGAGGTCAATTTTCATGCGCGCAACAGTTTCTCCGGGAACCGTGCGCAGCTTTTCGCCGGCCGCCAGTTCCGTCGCCAACATTTCGGACAATGCAGTTGACACCCACCTCGTGTCCGAGCGCTCAGAAAGGTTCTTGAAGCCTAAGATGGCGACGGAGCGCCGCACCTGAGCCAGAGCGTGGTCTACCGGAGAACCGGCAGCATTTTGGCGCGAGATCCTGTGCATCTCCCAGCTGGCGATGCCCGCTACGATCGCCAGAACCAACAAAACTGCGAGCAATGATTCCTGATGTCGGCGGAGATATCTTGAACTCCGGTAGGCGAAGGTAGATTTGCGGGCCCTCACAGGCATGCGTGTCAGGTAGAGCTCGATGTCCCGGGAGAAGTCTTCGGCAGAGACATACCTGCGTTCAGGCTCCTTGCGCAGCGCCTTCATTACGATTGTGTCGAGGTCGCCGCGCAGGCGCCGCTGCAGTTCGCCCGGCTGCAAACCGCGCTGGTTGCTCACCGACTCCGGAGTGATTGCAGTTCGGGCCTCGCCGTCACGAGTTGCCCTTTCTTCTGTCCTATTAATGACAGCGCTCGGTTTTTCGGGGTCGGTGTCGCAAACCAGACGCTCGATTTCCAAAAGAGATTGGCCGGCGAAACGATACGGACGATGGCCGGTCAGCAACTCGAAGAGCAATACGCCCAACGAATAGATATCGGTTGCGGTCGTGACTGCGTGCCCGCGAATCTGCTCTGGGCTTGCGTATTCCGGCGTCATTGGACGCCAGTCCGTTCGAGTGATAAGGGGAGTTTGGAAGCACTCGGGATTCCGCAGTTTGGCAATGCCAAAGTCGAGCAGTCTGGGCACACCGCTCTTGGTGAGCAGGATATTCGCAGGCTTGAGATCGCGATGGATTACGCGGCTCTCATGCGCATACTGCACCGCAGAACAAACTACACGAAACAGCTTCAGGCGGTCGTCGATAGAAAGTTTATGGAGATCGCAATACTGGTCGATGGGCAGGCCTTCCACGTACTCCATCACCAGATAGGGGGAACCGTCCTCGCCGGTGCCGCCGTCGAGGAGTTTTACAATGTTGGAGTGGTCCAGTGCTGCGAGTGTTTGTCGCTCATTGCGGAACCGCTGCAGGACTTGTTCGGTGTCGATTCCAGGCTTGACCATCTTTATCGCAACTTGCTTGCGATAGTTTTGGTCGTCGCGCCCGCCCAAATAAACCACCGCCATCCCACCCTGACCAATCTCGCGGATAATGCGGTACGCGCCGAGCTTTCTTCCCGCTGTCACTTGCGACTGTGTGGACATCAGATCAGCGGCGGGAGAATCTTCAAGAAACGTGGCTGCACCATCGAAGCTCGACAACAGCGATTCTATCTCGGTGCGTAGGGAGTCATCGCCCGCGCAGGCTTGACGCAAAAAATTACTTCGCTCCTCCGGATCTCGCTCCAGAGCCAACGAGAACAGCTCCTTCACTTGGTCCCACTTCTCAGGCATGCTTCTCATCGCCTTTGCGCAGCTCGCGCGCAAGCCACGCCTTTGCTACGTTCCAGTTGCGCTTAACGGTCGTCCGGGACACTCCTAGAACGCCGGCCGACTCGTCGATGTCTAAACCACCGAAAAAACGCAACTCCACGAGGTGGGCTTGTTGCGGATCGAATTCGGCCAGTCGGGTGAGAGCCTCATCCAACGCAACGACATCCGCTGCCTTCCCTTTCGAAACGCTTGCTGCTTCGTCTAGGAAAACTTTCTCGAAACCTTTGCCGCGTTTTTTGGCGCCATGGCCGCGGCTGTAGTCGACCAGAATGCGGCGCATCAGTTGTGCCGCAACGCCCAGGAACTGCTCCTTGTTTCTCCAACGAACTTCCCTTTGATTGGACAGACGAAGATAGGCCTCATGGACCAGGGCTGTCGTTTGTAAGGTGTGATCACTGCGTTCCCGCCGCAAATAGCGAGATGCGAGACTATGCAGTTCCGAGTAGAGCAGCACGACCAACTCGGCGACGGCCTTGTCACTGCCGACATCGAGTTCACCCATAAGGGTGTTCACATCGATTGGCGTGTCCATAAAAAACTCGGAATGCATGCTGACTGGAATCGCAGAGTGTGGATGGACAGCGAAGTCGCAACCACTCGAACCTAGAAATATAGATATAGATAAAGATGAAATCGAGGGAGGATCCAACGCGAGCCGCGAAGGTCGGAAATTCAATCGACCAATCGCGATCTCTACGGTCCTGGAGTATATACCCAGTCGAATGTGAAACCAACTGCGTTTACGCCTTTGTTTTAGCCTATTTGGAGCTAGCGAGCGCCGAAAACCTGAAGTACCTCCGCGCTCTTGCGAAAGAAAATGTGGACCTTTCCCCGTAGTTTCTTCGCGTTACCTAAATAGCGCCGAGTTTGGATCGCAGGCCGGAAGACGGCAAGCAAACAACAAAGGTCTCGCGATCTTCGCAGCGGCAAAAGAAAACTTAAGGAGAGATACGTATGAAAAAGGTTCATATGGTAATGCTTTCAGCCTTGATGCTGCTCCTTTGCGGTTTGGTGAGCCAGGCGCAGCAGAGTGCGGAGTTGGCTACGGGTGACATCTCGGCCCCTGTGGGCGGGAGTGGCACGGCGGATTTTTTGCCCCTCTGGACCAACGGAACGACCTTGGGCAGCTCCGTATTGTTCCAGTCAGGCACGGGAAAAACGGCGAAGGTGGGCATCGGGACCACGACACCAAAGTCCACCTTGGACGTGAAGGGCGGAGGCACGATCCGCGGCTTGTTCAGCCTGCCGGCGACCGGCACGGCTACGGCGACCGCGGGCTTTAACTCACAACCCATGGATATGGCGGCTTCGGCGTTCAACAGCAGCACCAGCACGCCCGTGACGCAGACGTTCCAATGGCAAGCCGAACCGGTAGGCAATGACACCAGCAGAGCCAGCGGTTCTCTGAACCTGCTGTTTGCCGAGGGAAACGGAAAATTTGCAGAGACCGGCTTTCACATCGACAGCGACGGGCAGCTTACGTTCGCCACGGGTCAAAGCGGCTCGGGACTGAGCGACGTAGACGCCAGCCAGCTTGGCGGTCTGGCTGCGGGCGCCTTTGCCCAGTTGGCCGCGGCCAACACCTTTACCGCCAATCAGACGGTGAATGGCAATGTGAGCGCCTCACAACTGGTCTCGACTGTTGCGCAAGGCACAGCTCCCCTGCAAGTGACCTCAACCACCCAGGTATCAAACTTAAACGCCAGTCTGCTCGGCGGATCTCCCGCCAGCGCATTCCAGCCCGCCGGCTCCTACGCCGTTCTCAACACCAACATGGTCTTTGGATATCAAGTCGTGCCCACCAACACTGGAGCTACCCTCATGACCATTCCGAACCTGGGGACACTACTCGTGGATTGTGACAGTAGCCTCTCCAGGATAGCTTTCTTTCCATCGGTGTCAGGGTCACTGTGGTTCGTAAACGGAGGTGTGACCGGGTTCGTCAGCGGCAGCAGCGGCACACAACTCTCCAACCAGTCGACGGATGACCTGATCACGGCGCAATTCGCCACCGCTACTCAAAATGTAACTATGGTCATCTCCGGGCATCCGGCCTCGACTTGCATCTACGCCGCCCAAGCCACGGTGCAAGGCCCGGGGTTAGACAAAAAAGAAGCACGAGTTCATTCTAGCCGCGCCTCACACAGATAGCCTGCGAGCAAGTTGTTGGTGGCATAGGCAAACACCATGTGGCCGGGCAGAAGATTCTGCCCGGCATCTTCTCCACAACGCCGTGTCCTGCCTAGTATCGGAACTACCAACCCAATTCGGACAACTGCTGGTGCCCAAAACCGAACCGTCGGCCGCTACAAAAAAGTGAGCCTTTTTTGATCGTTTCTTCGCGTTACTAGATAGAGGCCGAGTTTAGATCAGATAGCGGCCAACCCAAAGTTCGCAAAATTTCTAAAAGGAGATACTTCTATGAAACACTGCATTGGTTGTGTAGTAGTTGGATTCTTGTCGTTGGTTCTGTCCCTTCAAACTGCATCCGCCGCCCCGGTCAAGGGGCAGAGGTTGAATCTCACAGGAGCAGCATTCATTTGTGTAAATGCTGCGCAAGGGGGCTGCCCTCAAGCTACATTCGATCCCGCTCTTGGGTTCCTTGCCAACGCCCAAGGGACATGGGTGGCCAACGTGGCGCTTCCCGGGCAAACGGTCGTGGCGGCGCTCACCCTCTGCGGCAATTTCAATGAGGTGGGCTCCTCAATTACAGCGACGTTAGACAGCGTTCCTCTTACAGCGTCTTCGGGGTTCCCGTCAGCGGTCCCCATGGCGAGCATCCAAAGCTCCGGCGCCTCCAACCAAACCCAGTGTTTTACGACCACGACAATCACGAATCCCACCATCGTCAACAAGGAGAACCAATACTATGTGGTTGTGGTGGTGCCGGACAACGACGGGGTCAACTTCACCAGCGTCCAGATCGAGTACTAACGATAGCTGGCTGCCGAAAAGGGAGCCGGGAAGCACGAGATTGAGGTCGTTGCTCAGGAATTAGGGCGTGAAAGCAGATCTGATTTCCTGCGCAGGCGAAAACCTTTGCGCAGTCTTAAAGACCGAGGTTCGGACGGACGGGACCTTACGGAAGTCGAAGACACCTGTATTGAGTGTCATTCGCAAGGTCGCCCGCTGACGATTCCCATCGAAGGTAAGTATTACGACTGGCCTGTGGGGTATCGGGTGGGATTAAGGCTGCAAGATTTCTGGAAATTAGAGGATCATACGCTGGGCGTAACTAGTTTTACGCATTTCCCCGAGGGCACAGCGCACAAGAATCGCATGCAAGGCAACGACTTCGTGCAAAGTGTCATGTATCGTCGCGGAATTGCCTGCTTTAGTTGCCACGACGCGCATGGCACGGACAACTACGCTCAACTAAGAAAACCAGCAGACAAGATATGTTTGGACTGCCACGCCCCCTTGTCGCCTAACGGACCCCGAACCGCCACACTCGAAGAGCACACTCATCACGAAGACGGTAGCGCTGGAAGCCAATGCATCGCCTGCCACATGCCGCAGATCGAGACAACTATCGCGGACGTGAGAGTCCACGCTCACACGTTCAAATTCGTAACGCCCGAGATGACGGAGAAGTACGGAATTGCTAACCCATGCACCTCATGTTATACGGATAAATCTACTTCGTGGGCAACCGAGGCGCTGCGTCAGTGGCCGGAGCGGTCTCCTTGGAGATTGGAGTAGAAAACCTGGGTGCGGCAAACGGTTTCGCGCCCGGTCGGGAAAGCGGTCCACAAGAGATTTCCTAGCTGAGATTCCCGGTTACGCAACCCTTAAGCTGCTGGCTTTCCGATGTCATCGAGCAGGAACGGATATTCGGCGAGGATACGTTGTAGGTCCTCGTTTTGCTCACGGAGCGCATCCCTTAGTTCGGCCATAATAGCCCGCACGGCATCCGGGTCCTTCGCCGCGACAGCCTGAGCGCAGAGTTCACGGATTCGCCTGTCTAAGCTCATGCGATGCCCCGGTGTCACGAATCATGACACCGGACGCGATGTTGTTCCATACCCTACACACCGTATTACCAACTCCGAACGGTCGGACTGGTTTGAGGAATGCACTCTTCGCGGGGTCATGGCACCGCAATTTACTCGCCGCGACCCTTAACCCCCGGGCCCGCCTTATCAAAGGATTATCGATGATCCAAGATGGGTCATTCTCCGTCCTGATTACGTTTCCTGTGGCAGTCGTGAACGCAGAAGATTGATTCGTCGGGATACTCGTCTTGCTCAAAGATGCCGGGGCAACTCTCACACATCCCGCCCTTGCATTCTTCGGAAATCGAGGTCAGGACTTTTGGCTCTTGGCCCGGCCCGAAGCGGGTACGTTTCATTAGCCTCATTGTAACGCCCGTCAAATGTCCCGGCGTCGCGGAGAACGGTTTCGCCCGGCCATTGGAGCTGCAGTTGCCGACTACGCAGCCTTCCTCTGTTGAGCTTTTATTTTCGCCCAACGTGCGCGTTGAAACGCGGCGATCTTTCTGCGGGCAGCTGCTGACATGCTGCGCTTCGAAGCGCTGCGGACAGGTACTAGAGAATCCTCGAACGTCTAGTAATAAAGGATGCAGCACCGAACCCGATTCAGCCGTTGAGACCGCAAGCAGGAACACCTGACGTTACCGCCACTTACAACCCCATGCCTTCGCATCATCGAACTGACCGCAGAAAGCTGGTCGAACAAGCATCCTTGAATTCGGCTTGAACTAGCCAGGGCAGATACCGGGCGGACTCTGGCACGTCTCGGAAACCTCAGTACAAGACGCGAGGTAACTGGTCGGCTAGTCGTATCGACGAGAGTGGCGCTTGCCGGGCAGCATTCCGCCTAGTGCCCGAGAGATATTGAACAGTGAGCGGCTCCCGCAAACTAGGCACTCATCATGCGGGCTGTCGATGACGGTATCGCAGTCAGCACACAACACGGCGTTCCTGAAGGAATGCTAACTAGCTCGACCAGCGCCCGCTAATGCTGTGACGTTCTTGTAGCCGACCGAATGTCGGGTCCAGCGCAGCTCGCGTTCTTGAGCTTGCTCGATGCGACCGGGCTTCCCCCCAAACACGATTTTCATTTTCACGGGTAATTCGACTGATGGTTTGGAGGATCGCTTCATGTCTAGGGTGAAGATGCTGCCATTCTCGAAAGAGGGAATGGCACCGAAGATCGTTGAGCTGCTGGCATTCATCTGGGCGCAAGAGGCTGGGAATGCACCTCCACCCAACTTCGCGCGCATCGTCAAGGACGCCAAGAACAACTGCCGCGATGCGATAAATACACTCGAAATCGAATTGATTGCCAGCGACCAAGCGTCATCCGCACGTACTCAAGCACAGCATTGCGTCTCATCTGGTGCGGCAGAATGTCAATCTCGCGAAGGTCAAGACGTATCTGGGTCATGCAGCGATTTCGTCAACGATGAAGTACGTTGCTGTGTCCGACCAAGAAGCCTGCTTCACGCTCATGTGCTGGCCGACGTTTATCATCGGCGATCTGTTGCAGTAGTATCCTCTTGTCACCTGGGTCCCATCTCGACATCGCTTGACTTCACCTTTCTTATTAGCGTTTCCAACTCACGCCTCTGCACGATTGCAAACCGGAGTTTATCTGGAGTCGCGGGGTCGCGCTCGATCCGCATGAGGAACATCAGCGGCGGGCGCGACATCGCCTTTAGGGCAGCCAAACGCAGGCGCAACGGGTTGCGACGGTTGCCGAGAATCTTCTTGTAGGCCGTATCGGGCTGCTGAATGCTGGCATGGATTGGGTAGGACGCCGCTGTGACCGAAGAGATCACAAATAGATGACCATCAATGAGTTGGTCGGCCAGGGAGCTTAAACTGGCAACACTTAAAGCGATAGTTTAAGTGTTCGGATCGTGATTCGTGCGGCGGATGCCGGTGTGCCAGGTCATCCGGGGGTATTTTGAGTGTAATGACCTGGTTAAGACATTATTCAACGGCAGAAGGCAAACTGGCAGGCAGAAACGAGTTGACCAGCAGACCGCACCTCCCCATTACTGTCAGTTCTGCCAGTTGCTGAGGCAACAGACCACGCCTACTCTGGGCAGGTCATGGGCGCTCACGGAATTGCGACGCTCAACTTGGTACCAATCATCAATTTTCCCGACCAAACAATAACTTACCGAACACTAACTAAAATCACATAAGGAGATTAATCATGCCCGTTAACGATCCAAAAGAGTTGTTTGTTCAGTTGCTTAGCGGTCTCCGACAGGGAACGGAGCGGAGTACAAAGATCTATCAGGAAATTAGCAAGGTCGCCGAGAACCCAGATATAAAAGAAGCCCTGGAATCAAGGGCTTTCATCTCAGAGAAAGTCCTTGCCACTCTGGACCAGTGCTTCAAGCTGATTGGCGAACAACCGGTTAAGGTCAACTCGCAATTCCAGGAAGTCTTTATCGAGGATTTTCGCAGGGAGCTCGCCGAGATACAAAACCCAACTGCGAGACACCTCTTCATCCTGGCAAAGGCCACACACCTGGCTCACCTCCGCATTGCGGAGTATGTGGCTTTGGTTGCGGCAGCCGATATAACCGGCCACTATGGCGTTGGCGTCCTGCTTGAAAGCTGCTTGGCAGACAAACTCGCGTTTGTGGAACGAACGCGGCGCCTGATTCGGAACGTCATCGAGACCAAGGTGGCCAAGAAAATAGGCGAGAGAGTAGCCGCCTAGCGGTGCTGGCTTGTAATGGACGATTCGAAAAATGATTTGAGTCGCGCCGATTCGCAGATTTGCGGTCGGGTCGGCGCGGCTGTAGCAACGGAGTATGCGCGAGTCCGAGTGGTTCGTGAACGGCTTGTTGCTGTAACTTTTGACAGTATTCGGTAGACCAAACGCCATCTAGATTGGTATCGTTCCTTCCTTTAAGTTAAACCCTCGGCCAGACTCATTCTGGACGGGGCTTTTCCTTTGCTGAAGCCTCGCCAGTTCGCCATTACACGCAATATAAAAAGGCGCCCACTTTACGGTAGGTTGTGATTGTTCGGATCACCACTTACCAAAAGGAGCGCCGTTATGAACCAAGAAAAGTATATTTGCATGGACGTTCACCAGGCAACGATCTCGGTCGCGGTGATGGATGGCAAGGGCAAGCTGATCATGGAATGCATTCTGGAGACGAAGGCGGACACGATTCTAGAGTTCGTCCATGGGCTACGCGGAACGGTGTCGGTCACCTTTGAAGAAGGAACTGCTGCCGCCTGGTTACATGATCTGCTGAAACCGCACGTCGCCCAGCTCGTGGTTTGCGATCCGCGAAAGAACGCGCTGCTGAAAGATGGCAGCAAGAGTGACCGGATTGATGCCCGTAAGCTGGCCGAGTTGTTACGCGGCAACCAACTCCATTCGGTGTACCACGGAGAGCACGGGGTGCGCACCTTGAAGGAGTTGGGGCGCAGCTATCAGACGCTGACGAAAGATGTCACACGCGTGATGAGTCGGATCAAAGCGCTGTACCGCAGCTGGGCCATTCCCTGCAGCGGAACCACGGTCTATGCCCCGCGGCATCGTGCGGAGTGGTTGGCGAAGATCCCGCAACCTGGAGTTCGTCGGCGAGCGGAACGGTTGTATCAGCAACTGGATCTACTGCAACCGGTGCGGCAGGAGGCGCGACGCGACCTGCTGCGAGAGAGTCGCAGACATGATGCCGTGAAAAGGCTGCAGCAGATTCCTGCGATCGGTCCGATTCGAGCCGCCTTGCTGGTAGCCCTGCTGCAAACACCGCACCGTTTTCGTACCAAGCGCCAACTGTGGGCTTACAGCGGTTTTGCGATCGAGACGCACGACAGCGGCGAGTATCGCTATGTCCGAGGGAAGATCCAACGAAACCGGGAACGCATCACGGTGCGCGGTCTGAATGACAACCATAATCACGATCTGAAGAATCTGTTCAAGGGTGCGGCTCTCTCGGCCAGCACTCAGCCCGGACCGCTGCGCGATTTCTATACGGCTCTGGTTGAAAAAGGAATGCGGCCGACGATGGCCCGTCTCACCCTGGCACGAAAGATTGCCGCGATCACCTTAACCATTTGGAAGAAAGGAGTCAGTTTCGACGCCCAACAATTGCATCGGCAAGCCGCTTGAGCGTCTCTGGTAAGAGACCTTTCCATCTCCGGTGATTCTCTCGGATGGTGGTCGGTCGGGTTCTCGAGACGCTCGGTTCGAGGTGAGTATCAGTCAATGAGATCGGCCCTGTGTGCTTCGGCACCGAGTCACCCATTACACGTTATGCCGCCTCGGATAACCAGAAATAGCGATAGGCCACGAGCCTCCGATAGAACCATGGTTGACACTCCAAGACCAAGGTGCGCTTGCCCAGTTTCAAGACCCGATTGGCGTCGTCACCCCGGAAGATGAAACCCACGGGAAGGGCAAAAAAGCCAGAGCAAAACCCCGCCGCGAAATCGGGGGGCACTTACAGTCAGTGGGCTGGATGTCGAGAAAGAAATCTCGCCTCCGGTCGAGGGAGAACTTTTTTCTTGACATTCCTTTTTATAGAACTCATTGATCCCTGGAGGGTGTGTGTTGTAGCTTCTTTAGCGGAAGTCGATCAGTTTACGTCGTCGCCAGATTTGAGTCGTCCTATCACCGGCGCGATGGACTCCCACCTTCTCCAGCGCATTTCGGACTGCTTCACCGTGTTGCTCTACGTTGGCGTGTAGCTCAATCCGTTCGAGTGTTCGGAGGTTGCAGAGAGCATCAGCGAGAGCTTGTAGTTCCCGTTCGTGCAAACCGGGCATCCCTTGGAGCTTTTCGATTCGAGCGGCGATCGAGGTACGAGCTTCCAATATGCGCCCGGCCATGAGGGCATGCTTCAACTCCAGCATAGCGGACGTGTACAACTCGATCCACTTTTCTGGGTTGTCACTCATCGTGACAGAAAAGCAAAGGCTGGACTGGCCGATATGTTCGCTGTCGAACAAAAACAACTGATACGATCGCAGCCAGTGACTTGGGGTGCTTGCCGTGTGTTGCAGATCATGTGGGTCCGCCGAGTCGGCGGTCTTCAGCTTCAGAGGTCCTGATTCATCCTGCCGGAATAAAAAACGTAACCAAACCAGGAGTCCTGGTATTCCCGAAGATCACGGTGTGCCTACAGTGCGGAGTGGCGGAGTTCACCGTTCCCGAAGCTGAGACGCGCCTACTCAAGGAAGGGCGCGAGAGGTCTACCGCTGCGTAGTGCGGTAGTCATTGCCATTACTGACATACTTCCCGCCGCCACACACCGTCTCCACGGCGGCCAGAAGTTCACATGCAGCGTGCGCCTTAACGACGTACCCAAACGCGCCTGAATTAAGGGCCGCCTCGATCACCTCCGTGGATGATTCCTGGCTGACAAACAATATCTTTGCGTCGGGCGAGAGCTTGCGGATTCGGCGGGCGGCCTCAAGTCCATCCAGCCCCGGAAGACCAATGTCTAGCAGGATTACATCGGGCTGCAGCGCCTCGGCTTCGTGAACCGCTTGCAGACCATCAGAAACTTCTCCAACGATCCAGTAGTCTAGGCTTCTCCCCAGCGTCGCACAGATGTAACGCCGAAACGGCTCGTAGTCATCGACCACGAGAACGCGCGTGGATGACATTACTGGCCAGATTTCTCTTAACGCTGCCGTTATACCACAACTGGCAAGACCATCGTACCGGTCCGCTCGAAGGGCCGAACCTGTCAGTTCTGCCAGTAGCATAAGCCACCAATGCGAGTACGGTTTGGTGAGAATAGGGAGATGTGCAAATGAAGGCCTTAGCAGTGATGGTGTTGTTTCTGACTTCCAGTTTACTGGGGCAAGACTGCGTGAAGAACGCGCGGGGTGAGACCGTTTGCGGGAATGGCAAGACTGCAGCTGCGGCCAACCCGAATACCGGCAGAGGCGCTGTCGCGCAAAAGAATTCGAATGGTGTAACGACGACTCAAACCACCAGTGGCGGCAAGGCTAAGACTAAGAATGGAATGGGCGTCGCCCAAGGCCCCAATGGCAAGACCTGCGCTAAGGGGAAGTACGAGGAAGGCTGCACGAAGTAACTATCAATTCACTTGTCTCTGGCCCCGCAGCGGACCGATAAGTGTTCACGCCATGAAAAAACAGCTCAGCCGGAAACAAATACTTGCTGTCCGCTGTCCAACTTGTGGTGCTGCGCGAGGAGAGGAGTGTGAGCTTAGTAGCGGCCAACCGCGCACCAATCCACACGGCGATCGCCGACTCGTCGCTGCGGATGGCCCAGAAGCTCGACCATGAGTCTCGTTCGCCGGTCATTCGACCGCTGAGGCCGGATTGATACGCCGAGACACTGAGCTGGCCGCGAGGTGTTAGGGATTCGCAGGGCGCGAACTGCACCGGGGCGTTTAACGCGATCAGAGCGCCGAGCAGCACGGGAATACGCGGACGGAGGAGAATGATCTGGGTGTTAACGGGGCAGGACACATTTGTCACTTTCCGGACGGGATTACGACGATCACACGGCTACGGGCAGTTATGAAGATGTTGAGCCGCGACCAAATCGCGGAGTTGCGCCGGGAGATTGAGGCTATACAGGAGCTAAATGCACTTTACCGTGCCCGGAAGCATCACGGCTGGCGAGATAGAGAGGATCACGAAAGGCTGAGGGTCAGGCTCGAACAGATTAAGCAGAAACTCCGCGATTGCGCGCCGGAGTAGGAGCAAAGCCGGGATGCGCGGAACTTCTACTTGCCATGCCCCCTAAGCGGCTAGACTGCTCTTACAGTAGGTCCCATTTGGTTCCATTTCCTCGATCGTGCAACGGAGCCCCTGAGGTTTTCTATGGGAGGCGGTTTTGTACGGTAGTCGCACGCCCAGCGAACGAGAACTCAGAATAATCGAGCTTGTTTCCCAGGGACTCAAGAACGGTGAAATCGCACAAGCCATGGGCACGACTGAGTTTGCCGTGAAGAACTACCTGCGCGCTATCTACGATAAGCTGGGGCTTTGGAACCGGGTGGAACTCGCGCTCTGGTACGAAGCACGCAAGCATCGCCGAGAAACGATAAATTGAATCATCGGCGGAGGCCTAATGCGGCGTTGCGATTACGCGGCGAACTGGGGCAGCGGCCCAAATTTCTCAAGCTCCGCTTGTTTGTCGGCTTTTTTCGCGGCCAACTCCGCGTATTGGACGACCAATACAGGGGTAATGGCAACGTCGGCACTGAAGCTCGCTTGGTCGATGGCCAGGACTTCGGGCGGGTCGATCATGTCCGTCCCGAGCCGCTTGAAGCTTTCGCCAATCCGCTTCAGTTCGGCGGTGCAGGCCGCGAGCTTGGTAAGAAGTTCTTGATACTCCCGGGTCAGTTCGTCTTGCTTTTCTTCGGTCATATCACTCCCACACGGGAGAATACCACGATTGGCTTGTTGTTCCCGATATTAAACTAATCCATGAGGAAGCACGCCTAATAAGTTGTTAATAATGCTCTAATAGCTATGGTATAATCCAGAGTCCTTGTTTGATGGAAGGGTTGATGGACGGGGAAAAAACTACGACCCACGAAGACGGCAGCGTCTGGCAGTCGCTTTATAACGATGCTGTATTCGAATTGAACCCAATAGCCTTGCTGCAAAAAATCGAAGCTGCCCAGAGGGTCATCGCTGATCGACTGAAAGATATGGGGAATCCGATCGACGCTCATGAGCGGGAATTGATCGAAGAGGCTCAGCAGAATCTTTACTTCCTCAGGAAGCATCCAGCGGCATGAAACTCCGGTCAGATCGGCCCGGACGCATAAGGCTACATGAGCTGCTCCACAACAACCCAGATGTTGTACTTCGATCCCGAGGTATCGCCGCTGGAGGAAACTGCAAATGTCAACGGTTTGCCCGCGTGGGCGCGAATGGGAAATTCTACATCGGCAGTTTGCGGAGTGTTGGCAGTTACGTCTGCTCCACCGCCCTGATTTTTCCCCGAACCATCATAGAAATAGAGCAATGGTCCCCAAGCTCCGAAGGTGCTTCCATTACCAACCGTCAACACCATGACCATCGAGACACGGAACGTACCCCACTTCGGAGGTGTGTAGATTACCGTTGGAGGAATCTCGGCAGTCTGGCCGATCCGCTCGAACGTCGCTACGATTTTTGGAGAAGTTAATTTTGGGGCGCTTTGCCCGGAACCGCTCAGCCACGACCCGAATAGTACCACCAGTAAGCAGCAAGTTGATCGACGCATGAACCGCTTCCTCCCAGAAAGCGGCGCAATCTTACCACGACATCGATCGGGTTTGCCGGTCGAGGTCAGCGCTCATGCGGTCGTTTTCTTCCTGGGTCCACGGCTCAAGGGGATTAAGTATAGCGACGAACCGACTACTCTCAAACGGATGTGATATAAGTCCGCTGCAGTCCAGAGGGAGACTCAGCTTGCCTAGCGCGCCGTTTACGATCTGCAACCTATGCAGTAAGCCGGTAGAGCTAGAGAAAGCAAAGACGGATGAGAATGGCCGGGCTGTTCACGAAGAATGCTATCTGCGCAAAGTGAAATCGAGGACTGAGCTGCCGGATAGCACTTAAGGCCGGGTAGCTCTGTCTCGTCGAGTTGGCGAGGACACGCAGTCATGCCTGAGCGCGAGTTCAAGATTATCAAGCGGTTTGACAACAAAGTTCCCGCGATGGCTTCCTGTTCCCGCTGCCAGTACAAATTCGTCACTCCATCAACTTTCAAGCGGGACCCCACAGCTGCGCAGCAGTATCTGCGGGAGAAATTCGACTTGCATGAATGTAAGGACGAATCGCCGAAGCACGGCACAACTCACATGGGATGGCGTTGATGGATCTGATTTGACTTGCGACTACGTCCCGAGGACAATAGCTCAGCCTATCGGAGGGTTTATGCACCGCCCCCGGCCTCCCATTCCCGCCACCCTCTCCGAATCAATTCATCGGCAGCTCAACATGTATGCACGCGCAGCAAGCACGGCAGACGTGAGTTCGCCCAGTCTTGGGCAACCAACGGAAGGTAAATCCGACTCGCTCCATTGCCGACTAAGACCCTGCGGGCTCGCGGCGACGGCTGTGGGCTTGCTCGGACTCGTGCAGCTTGGTGAGGGCAAGATCGTGTACACTCCGGCAAGTTCGCAGGTACGATCGCAACTTCGCATCGACCTTAATCATGACGGTGTGACGGACTTCTATCTCTTTTATTTTCCGCTGAGTTGCCAACACAGCAACCGCCGGAGTAGTCACCGAGAACCTTGGGGACGACCGGGTATTGCAGGGCAATCTGCCGGGCGCGATGAAGTTTTACGACGACGCGTTGGCCTTGGATCTCGCGGTTGGTGACGCTGGGGCAGTGGCAGACGTCGGCTACGGCAAGGCGTTCATTCAAGAACTTCGCGGAGACCTGCCTGGTGCCAAAGCCGGATTCGAGGAATCGCTGAGGCAATGGCAGAAGGACCAGGATCCCTACGATTCCGGATACGACCTTTTCAGCTTAGGCGAGGTGTTATTAGCGCAGTCAGATTTCGCCGGCGCGCGAAAGGCACTCGAACAGTCGCTGGCCCTGCGAAAAGAAGGTGAGGACAAAGTCCTTCTCGGAGAGACTCAACTTGAACTTGCCGACCTGTCGCTGGAGGAAGGTCGCGTCCCGTCCGAGGTGGAGACCGATGCCCGGCAGGCCGTGGAAGATTTCAAGAAAGAAAAGGCATGGGATGATGAGGCATTGGCGTGGGCACTCGTCGCTCGTGCCCTCTTCGCGGAGCAGAAATTCGAAGAAGCCAAGCCTGCTGCAGAGGCTCTTCGGCTTTCCGGCTTTCCGAGAAGAGTCCGAGTGCTGAAATTCGTTTGGACAATGCAATCGTCGCGGCTCGTGTGCAAGCCTTAGACCGTTCCGTATCTTCCAACTCGCCTACTCGCAGAGGAGCGTCAAAGCAACTTGCGTCCTTCGTCTCTGAAGCCAGGAGGCGAGGCTACTTCGGGATCGAACTGGAAGCACGCCTCCTCATGTGCGAAGTAGAAGCCAGGAACGACCCAAGTTTGGCTCATCTCCATGCGAATGCCCTCAAGCGCGAGGCGCGATCTAGAGGCTTCGAGTTGATTGCGCGCAAAGCCCAGGCTATCGAGTCTGCCGTCCAACCTGCGCAAAATCGCCTGTGACATGCCCTGCACGTTGAAGTCCAGCCCGCGTTGTTGCACTGCATTCAACACATCGGAGCGAACGCCAAGGATAAGCTAACTCGGATGACTTGGCGCAGAGGAAGCGAACGTTCGCATGAACGACTTGTTAGACGCTGGACCGATCAGGCGGTGGATGCGTCTTTCTCCCTAGTGGGTCGGTGTTCGGGAGGATCTTCGATGGACGAGGGGGGAATCTTCTTGGTCTTTCTCATCCACTCGGCAGCTCGTTGTTCGGCCTCGAGTAATTGCTCCATGGTCATGGACTTGTTGACATGATTCTTGGCCCGGGTGATCTGCTCGTTGGCGATCAGAAACCACATATACGCATACATCAGGTCCTTGGGCCCAGATCGACGAGCCGAATAGAGTTGTGCCAACGCCAGCTGTGCGGTGGGCAAGCCTTGTTCCGCTGCTTTTTGACAGACGGCGATCGTCGCCTCATCGTGTCGACCGCCATTGACCGGATTCGCCAGCAGGGAAGGGAGCAGTGATTGGGCCGGACTAGCCTGGCTCAGAGTCATGAACAGCAGTTCGACTCGGCTGGAGACGCCTAGCTTGTCAAACACTCGAAACAGGTAATTCTTGATGGTGTGCTGACTAAGGCCCAGACGCTCGGCGATTTCGCGATTGGTCATCCCCTCGGCCAGACAGCGGACGACTTCCATCTCGCGCTTCGAAAGCAGATCCAGACCATTGGCGTCCACTGCCTTGACTGTGGGCGACGATGCCAGAGCTTCCACCGCAAACGACATCTGCAAACTGGTGGCCCAGATCTGTCCTTCGTGAACGCTGCGGACGCACTTGCAAAGCGAGTCGACCGAGTCGTGACGGCTGAAGATTCCTCTGGCACCGGCTCGAAAGGACTGGAGAATAAAGTCACGTTTCGAGGAATCCAGCAGCATCACGGCGCGGATCTGAGGGTGCGCTGCCCGCAGTTCCCGCAAAACTTCAAACACCCGATGGGACTCCTCATCCAGATTGGAACTGATCAGCAGAACGTCCGTTTTATGAGCGACCGCGGCTGCGATCACGCCTGTGGAATCGGAATCTGCACTCGTAACATCCAATCCGCGATCCCGCGTTAGCGCATCGGCGAGCAGTTGAGTGTGGATCCTGGTATTGTCCGCAACCAATACGCGGATCCTATTCTCCCTTGCACTTTGGGTATCCATAAGCTTCTCCAGCGACATCATTCGAGTAGGTCACCAAAAAGCGGACCGAAGTCATCAATCCCAGGGGTCAAAACAAACTGTGCCGAGTACGGGGGTATCTCCCACAGGCGGGGGATCTGTTTTATTCGGGGGAGGTTTGAAACAGCCAAGGCCGCAATCACGCCAGCCTGCAGCAACACAGTAATAGTAATAAGGATGCGACGTGAACCTTAACAACACCAGTAGCACCCGACTGCGACGGTACACTATCCCCGGTTCGAACGCAAGCGAAAGGTCGCAAAGCTTTGCACTGGTTGTAGCCGATTGCAACTGACATCAATATCAGACCTAGTCGTTGTTTGCGATTTGAGGTTTCAGACTGCCCCACATCTCTTTCAACTTCCTCTGAAATCCAGCTATAAGTTGTAGAATCAGGTAGATAGCATCCATTGATACCTTGTGTTTCTGAGGTGAAACCATCTGGCTGGGGAAGGGTACTCTCCGACTGCGCGTACTGGATTACTCTAGTGCGGAGAAGTTCTTCTCTAGGTGGATCTTCCTTCCTCATTGAGAATCTACACCCCGGCCGATGTGAGAAATGCGTCGCGGAGACCGTGTACCTCTTGCAGCGTCGTGCATACGAATGTAGTCTACGTTCACTTTCGGGCAACCAACTCAACGTCGAGTTTCCCCTTCCCCCGTGCCCGGTAAGCAGAAGTTCTGAGTGTCATTGGGCCATTTGTTGAAAGCAAACCGAGTGCTAGTGCTACACCGTTGAGTGTAGTGCAGGAAGTACAACCGGTAGGCATAGGCGATTTGACGCAAAGAGCGAAATGCAATAATGTCTATAAGTGTAGTATAGATTAATTCTCCCCCCAGTATTTCTAAGGTACGTTCCCCCGGGTTGCTGTAATTGGGCAGACCCCCCGTCTTTTTTGAAGCCATTCGCAGGTAAAGAAGTCACATTGTGACTCAGAGGGCGAAGCTATGAGTACCGGCAACCAATCCTGGGACTCTCCGAGTGTGGCACCAATCGTGTCAGCCGGCATTGAACATTGGTACGCCGTGCATACTCGCGCCCGACACGAAAGAGTTGTTGCCCACCGACTGCGCGAATTAGGCGTGAACACTTTCCTGCCGGTGGTTACCGAGGTGCATCGTTGGAGCGACCGGCGGAAGTCGGTAGAATTGCCGCTCTTTGGCTGTTATGTATTTGTGAAGCTGGCTCCAACCGGCGACGAGCGATTACGGGTGCTACGCATCGACGGCGTGTTCAAGTTTGTGGGCGCTCGTGGATTGGGAACTCCAATCGCCGAATCGCAAATCGAAGCGGTTCGAACCCTGATCGGGCAGCAAATACCCTGGAGTGCACATCCTTTTCTACAAATCGGACAGCGCGTGCGAGTACGCGGCGGCTCCTTGGACGGAGTCGAAGGCATTCTGCTCGCCCGAAATGATGACAACACCTTGGTGGTCTCGATCGACGCAATCCAGAGGTCACTAGCGGTTCGAATTCAGGGATACGACGTCGAACCGCTCTAATTCTTACATTCTCCCTTTCCCTCGGCATCTCCCAAAGGAACTTCAATCCCGTGATAGAAAACGCAATCGAAGCGGTACGCCTCCTAGTCGTCAGTAAGGAGCCCACCGTGGTTCGCTCACTCTGGTCGATCGGGGAAGCCAATTCCTGGCAACTGGAGACGGTGGGCAGCGGTTGGGAAGCAATGGAGTTCGTGCAGGCAGGGGTTACGCCGGACCTGCTTCTTTTGGACTTACCTCGTGGGGATGAGGACAGCCTTCACATTTTGCGGTGGCTGCGCCGACTTCGTCCGAACCTGCCGATCATCTTGCTTTGTTATCCCGATGACGCCGGACGAAAAAACGAAGCCATTCGCCTGGGTGCGCAGGATTATCTGATCAGGCCGGTGGAGGACGAACGGCTTGAAAGCGTGATTCGAGGCCAACTCAGCTCCCAACCCAATGGAATCGAGATGGAGTTGGCCAGTGAGGACATTGAACAAGTCAGCGAGGACGCATTCTTTGTAGGCGCGAGCCCGATCATGCGCAAGCTTCGCGCCCAGGCCGAATTGCTGGCCCAGGCCAACGTTCCGGTCTTGATCCTAGGAGAGAACGGAAGCGGAAAAGACACCGCCGCTCGCCTCATTCACAAATTGTCGGTCCGCTCGGGGTTCAAATTTCTCAAGGTGAATTGTGCAGCGCTGCCCGGCGACCTGCTCGAAACCGAGCTTTTCGGTTACGAGCGCAACGACTCGGCCGGCTCGATGAGATCGAAACCCGGCAAACTTGAGTTGTGCGAGAAGGGAACAGTTCTGCTGGACGAGATCACGGAGATGCCAACCAGCGTCCAGAGCAAACTGCTACAAGTGTTGCAGAACAAAATGTTCTTCCGGCCAGGCAGCGGCGCAAGGGTCGAGGTAGACGTCCGAATTCTGGCTTCAACCAGCGCAGACATTGAGCGGGCACTTTCTGAAAAGAAGCTGCGCGAGGATCTCTATTACCGCCTGAGTGCTTTCACAGTTCAGGCACCCCCCCTGCGCCAGCGGAAAGATGAGATACCAATTCTGCTTCGCCACTTTATGCATCATCTGGCGAAACACTATGGCCTCCCTCCACGCACCTTTTCCCCAGCGGTACTGGAAGCCTGCCATGCGTATTCGTGGCCAGGAAATCTGCGAGAACTCGAGGAGTTCGTAAAGCGCTACCTGGTGATGGGTGACAAAGAGCTCATCTTTGCTACGGCAAAATCAGAACCCAAGCCGGCAAATGGTAAACCGGGTAACGGCCATACGATGGAAACGTCGGAATCAGCCCGGGAAGCAATTAACGACGACGGAAATGGGGAGCGATCTGCCACTCCCAACTCACTCAAGTCCTTGGTGCAAAGTGTCCGCTTTGAGGCGGAAAGAACCGCGATCGCTACGGCTCTTGAGAAAACTGGCTGGAACCGAAAAGCCGCGGCACGGCTGCTTAAAGTCAGCTATCGAACCCTGCTATATAAGATTGAGCAATATCATATGAGCTCTTCCGAAGCATATCCGACCACATTCCCGGGAAACGGATTTAGAGGCAATGGAAAGCGGATTTAGCGCCGAATGGGGGCTAGCGCGCTACAATTGCTCAGTTTGGAGCAAACCATGACAATCCCAGCAAGGAAGATGTGTCGGCGTTTAGCGATGTTCGCCGTTTGCATTCTGATTTCGGGTTGGCTGGCGGCACAGACTGACACAACGAAAAACACAGGTGGCACATCACCAGCACCGCAAGCAGCGTCCGCTGACCCCGGCACCGCGACCGCCGCAATCCGGCCCCACGATAACACTTACATTATCGGGGACGATGACGTTTTGTCGATCAACGTCTGGAAGGAGCAGGAAGTATCAAAGACGGTCCCGGTTCGCTCAGATGGGAAAATATCACTGCCTTTAGCGGGTGAGGTGCAGGCGAGTGGTGAGACTCCGCTCCAGTTAGAAAAAATCCTGGCCACCAAGCTACAAAGCTTCATCTCCGAGCCAGAAGTCACCGTGATCGTAACGCAAATCAATAGCCAGAAATTCAACATCCTCGGCATGGTCAACAAGGCCGGAACGTTCCCGCTGACAAGCTCTCTGACCGTGTTGGATGCGATTGCTCTATCGGGCGGTTTCAAGGATTTTGCCAAGCAAAAATCCATCTACATCCTCCGCAAAAACCCCAATGGCGGAGAGTCACGCTTGCCCTTTAACTACAAAGAGGTCATCAAGGGCAAGAACACGGAACAGAACATAAAAGTGCAGCCGGGCGACACAATCGTCGTTCCTTAGTGGCACGTATGCTAACTCGAGTCCTCATCGGTATGATTCTATTGGCTGTGTGCCCTCTCCGGGCGCAGACCGGCGCCGACGCAGCCGGAACCGGTCCTGGCGGCGGAGGAGGGGGCATGATGACGCCAGCTCCGGTCAGCGGAGAAGGATATTCGATGGGTTTTAGCTCCGAAACGCGTTCCAATTACCTCCGCGGAGGCCTGATTTTCAGCACCGCCTATCAGTCCGACGTGACGACTGGGACCAATGGCCAGCCCATAAGCGACGTTACCTATACGATATTGCCTACCATCTCGTTGGATCAGACCAGATCACGACTGCATTGGGTTTTCACGTACAGTCCAGGGTTTACGTTCTACCAGAAGACGACTTCGCTGAATCAGGCCAATCAGAATCTGGGCGTGAATCTTCGCTATCGTCTAAGTCCTCATGTGACACTAAGTCTGCGAGATACCTTTCAGCAATCGTCTAGCGTTCTGAATCAGCCGAATACGGATCTTCAGCAGCCGGTGTCCGGTGGCGTATCCGTTCCCAACTACTCTGTGATAGCTCCGAATGCCGAAGTGCTGACAAATACTGCGAACGCCACTCTGACCTACCAGTTCGCCGCAAACGCGATGGTCGGAGCCAGCGGAACCTTCGGGAATCTGTACTATCCGAACCAATCACAGGTTCTCGGGCTCGCCAATAATTCAAGTTCGAAGGGTGGTTCGGGATTCTATTCCCACCGCTTGTCGAAAATGCACTACATCGGCGTAACGTATCAATACCAGGTATTCTCGGCGAGTGGGACTGGGATGCCGAGCGAAACTCACGCCCAGAGCGTTTTCGGTTTTTATACTATCTACTTCAATCCAACAATCTCCCTATCATTCTTCGGTGGTCCCCAATATTCCAGCACGCAGCAGTTAGGAGTGCCTTCGTCACAGGGATGGTCGCCGGGCGGCGGTACGAGCTTCGGTTGGCAGGGAAGATTGACCAGCTTTGCGGCCAGTTACTCACAAACGATCAACGACGGCGGGGGTCTGAGCGGCGCAGTGCATGCGTCCAGTGCAAACGCCTCGTTGCATCAGCGACTGACACGGAAACTAAGTGGCGCGCTCGGAGCGAGTTATTCGAACAATAGCGTTCTGGATGCGTTGACCACGGTGAACGGCGGTGGTCATACGATTCAGGGGAACGCATCGGTGCAGCGCCAGTTGGGCCAACGGCTTAATCTCCAACTGCAATACACACGTTTGCACCAGAGCTATAGCAACATTGCTGCGATATCCGCTATCCCTGATCAAAATCGTGTGGCAGTCAACATCTCGTATCAGTTCATGAGGCCGCTGGGAAGGTAATTTGGGAAGGTATATATGGTAGATCAGTTAGAAGAGAAACCAGGCGAAAGTATTAACTTGCAGCAGTATGTCGACGTGATCCGCCGTCGGCATATGTATTTCCTCATACCTTTTTTTGTGGGGTGGCTGGTGGTCTGGAGCGCCAGCTGGGTTCTGCCATCACAATACAAGTCGGGTACGCTGATTCTGGTCGAACAGCCAAGCATGCCCAAGGATTACGTGACACCGAACATATCCGATGATCTACAGTCGCGGTTGGCGAGCATAACCCAGCAGATTCTCAGTCGCACGAACCTTCTACATATCATTCAAGGGCTAAGCCTGTATGCCGACAAAGGCGGTCACGTCAATGAGGACGAGTTGGTCGAGCGAATGCGCAAGGATATCGACATCGAGCTGGTAAAGGATCCGTACGGGCATATCACCTCATTCAACATCTTTTTCTCTGCTCGCGATCCGCGCGTCGCCCAGCAGGTGACGGGCCAGCTGACTAATTTGTTCATCAGCGAAAATCTGGAGTTGCGGCAGCAAAAATCCGAAGACACCACCAAGTTTCTCGAACAACAACTGGAAAGCGCGCGGCAGAACTTGGCGGAGCAGGAAGAAAAAGTCCGGGTATACAAAGATCAGCACTTGGGCGAGTTGCCGTCCCAATTGGGAAGCAATGTCCAAATCCTGTCCGGACTCCAGTCCCAACTACAGAACGAAGAGGATGGTCTCAACTCGGACCGCCAGCAGAACGCCTACCTGGACTCGATGCTGCAGCAGGCCCGAGCCTTGCAGAGAGCACCCAAGACCGAGAACGGCACGCCAGTTGGGATACCCGCTTTGGATGAAGAACTCGAGAAACTCAGAGCCCAACTTGCCGATCTTAGCTCCCATTATACGGATCGTCATCCCGACGTTCGGAAGCTGAAAGATCAGATTGCGAAGACAGAAAAAATGCGTGACCAGGCTCTGGCTGACCTGAAGGCTGGTGCGACCTCGACCTCGACCTCAGGCAGTGGCAACTCGCCCGCGTCGACGCCAGACAGTGCGGATAACGCCGACGGACCTGCGACAGTTCAACTCCAGGGTCAGTTCAAAGCCAATCAAATCGACATGTCGAACAAGGAACACGAGATCGCTGCTTTGAAAACCAAGATCGATGATTACCAGAGGCGTTTGAATGAGGAGCCTGCACGCGAACAGCAGTATGCCGATCTCACCCGAAATTACGAGCAGTCCAAGGCAGATTATGATGAGCTCCTTAAGAAGAAAAACTCTTCACAAATGGCTACGAACCTGGAATTACTGCAGCAGGGCGAACACTTCCAGATGATCGATCCTCCCAGTCTACCGATGAAGCCGGATTTTCCGAACCGCCTCAAGTTTTGCGGTATCGGTTTGGGCGTTGGCATCGCCTTGGGGGGAGGCTTGGCGGGCGCGACCGAGTTCCTCGATGATCGCGTTTACAATGAGAAGGCGCTAAAAGCGCTCTTGCCGGTGACTGTGATCTCAGAGATTCCGGCGATCAGCGGACCCGAAGAGGAAAGAAAGCAGGGGATGAAACTTTGGGTAAGCTGGGTAACGGCAGGGGTCGTCTTTGGGACCGTTCTAGTAGGATCGGCGATAAGTTTCTTCCGAGGGTAGTTGGTAGGCAATGTACAAAGCTTTCTACAATCTGAAGCGTAACCCGTTCGAGATCACTCCGGATCCATTTTTTCTCTTTCCCACCCGGAGACACAACGAAGCTCTGGCGGCGCTCTACTACGGTGTCCGGCGCCACAAAGGATTCGTAGTGATGACGGGAGAAGTCGGTACGGGGAAAACGCTACTCGTCCGGTGCCTGCTGCAATTGCTGAATCAGAGCGATGTAGCCTACGCCTATGTATTCAATAGTCGGCTCTCGCCGGTCGAGTTCCTGCAATATATTGCCGGTGACTTCGGGCTGAATGTGGCCGGAAAGAACAAGAGCGAGCTTCTTCTGACACTGAGTAACTACGTTATTTCGCGACATCAGAAGAAGCTGACCACCGTGCTGGTTGTCGACGAAGCCCACCACGTCGCGTCAGAAGTGCTCGAGGAAATCCGTCTGTTAACGAACCTCGAAACGACGAACGAAAAGCTGCTTCAGATATTGCTGGTCGGGCAGCCCGAACTGGACGAGAAGCTTGACTCCATCGAGTTGCGACAATTGAAGCAGAGAATCGCTCTGCGCTCACAACTTCTGCCGTTGAATTTGGACGAGACGACAGGTTACATCCACCGCCGTTTGCAGCTGGCTGGAGCAAATTCTAATTCTGCCCTGCTTTTTCCGGGCGAGACAATTGTCAGGGTACATCGGCACTCACGAGGGATTCCGCGCCTGATCAACACCGTATGCGAAAACGCGCTGATCACGGCATACGCCAGGCAATCGCGCTCGGTGACTCCCGACATCATCGAGGATATCGCCGCCGATTTCCGCCTCGGCGTGGTGCATGAACCGAAGGTGGAGAGCGCTAACGGTAACGAAGAAGGCGATGCGCGGCGAGCAGCAAAGACTCTGCTCCTCCTGCATGACTATCTGCAAAAACTGCAATCGAGTCACGGAGAACCGCGGGCCGCTGCAGCAACTGGAGCCAGTAAACATGAGCCGTATATTTGAAGCATTACAGAGGTCCGAGTCCGAGCGGTCTGGCGTGGCAACAGCGCCGCCTGCACTTGCGACTGAACTTCTGCAAGCGGTAGAGCGCGAAGCAAGCGCTGTTGCCCCGAAGGATCTGCCTGCGAACGAGCTTGCTCCCCATGACGTCACCGAGAACGAATATGCTGAGAATGACTTCGCCAATAGCGACTTGAGTCAATTCCAGTCGTTGCCAGTGTCCCTGCCACAGGACAGTAAGTTGATATGTCTTACTGCCCCGGAAAGTTTCGGCGCGGAGAAATTTCGCTTTCTGGGCGTGCGTCTGAGACAGCTCCAGCATAGCCGCCCACTCAAGAAATTGTTGATTACCAGCACGATTCCCGAAGAGGGTAAGAGTACAGTATCCGCAAACCTGGCAACTATTTTAGCCCGGAGGCAACAGCCGAAAATTTTGCTGGTGGATGGCGATCTGCGGCGTCCCTCGTTAAGCAAGCAGTTTGGCCTGGGGAAACTCCCCGGTCTCAGCGAATGGTTACTCGGCGAACCCCGTCCTATAACGGGCATCTACCGTCTCGAAGGCCCGAACTTGTGGTTTCTGCCGGCTGGCCGGCCCCCGGAGAATCCCCTCGAATTGATGCAGTCCGGGAGGCTTTCAAAACTTATGGAACAACTCGCCGGCTGGTTTGATTGGATCATCATTGATTCTCCCCCCGTACTGCCACTGGCGGACACCAGCGTTTGGGCGCGTTTAGCGGACGGTATTCTCCTTGTAACGCGAGAAGGAACGACCAAGCGGAGGCAGCTACAGAGAGGTTTGCAGGCGCTTGAAGAATCGAAGGTACTCGGTGCGGTGGTGAACTGTTCTGCAAGCACTGAGCACACCAACTATTACTATCGCTATGGTCCGGCGGCCTCGCGAGAGGCTGAAGGTACTAAACAGTAAACCGTGTCTAGATAGATCAACAATCCCCCGGGTAATTTGTTTCAGTTCCCAGTTCTGTACTCCCCCACAGACGCCACAAAAAAAGCAGTTCAGGGTAGGTCATTTGTTCCTGCGCCCGAAAAGAGGAAGCAGGACGAGGAGAGGGAGTCGTGAATGTACGGCGCTCAGGCAGTATAGCCAATCTGGATACTCTTTCGGCAGAGGTTGTGCCGGTTGAGGAACGCGGCATTCTGAATGAGGGAGCTTTTCACAGGATGATTTCGCTCGAGCGAAAGAGGACAGAGCGCTCGCGAAAGCCATTTCTGTTAATGCTCCTGGACATGGGCAACAGTCTGCGTTCGGATAAGAACAACAAGGCCCTCGACAAGATTCTCTTGGCTCTTTCTTTGTCGACACGAGAGACGGACGTTACGGGGTGGTACACGAACAACTCCGTTGTGGGAGTTATGTTCACAGAATTTGGAGCGGAGGATCGGAACACAATCCTAAGCACGATGATGACTAGGGTCAGTGAGACGCTGCGCAACAACCTGAGTTCGCAGCAATTCGGTCTGATCAGCATCTCGTTTCACCTGTTTCCAGAAGAGTGGGATCACGATATCCCCCAAAGGCCCAGCAATCCGACGCTGTATCCAGACCTGACGCGCCGAGATAATGCCAGGAAGTTTTTCTGCATGATCAAGCGCATCATGGACGTGGTCGGCAGCGCTCTCGCCTTGTTGCTTTTCGCGCCTATTCTCCTTGCCATAGCTATCGCCATCAAGCTGACATCGAAGGGCCCAGTGTTTTTCCGGCAGAAGCGAGTCGGGCAATACGGCGAGCAGTTTGTTTTCCTGAAATTCAGATCAATGCACGTCAACAATGATGCCAGCGTTCACAAAGCCTACGTCAAGCAATTGATCGCTGGCAACGCGCAAAGCCATCCAGGAAACGGCGATGGCGATAGCGTCTACAAACTGACGAACGATTCGAGAATTACGCGCATCGGTGCTTTCCTACGACGGACCAGCCTTGACGAGTTGCCGCAGTTCGTCAATGTGCTCAAAGGTGAGATGTCTCTGGTTGGGCCACGTCCTGCCATCGCTTACGAAGTTGAGGCTTACGACATTTGGCATCGGCGGCGGGTGCTAGAAGCCAAGCCTGGAATTACCGGGCTGTGGCAGGTGAACGGACGCAGCCGAATTAAGTTCGATGACATGGTTCGCCTGGATTTGCGATACGCCAAAACATGGTCGCCCTGGATGGATCTGAAAATTCTACTGCGCACTCCCGTCGCAGTCGTCTTCGGCGACGGCGCCTACTAAAACACCTCTCCCCCTTTGCGTTATGTCAACCGTGCTAAATCCCGCTGGTCAGTTTGTTGAGCAGGCCGTGAATGAATCCATGCACAAGGGGAGTAGTGAAACTGTGGTTAAATTCGGCGTAGTCGGATACGGATATTGGGGCCCGAATGTGGTCAGGAACCTCGACCAGTTGGATGGCTCCGAAGTAGTGGCGGTTTGCGACAAGAGTCCAACGGCGCGCAAACGCATTCACAAGACCTACCCGCACATCAAAGTGGTTGCGGAAACTGCTGAGCTGATGTCCTCGACTGAGATCGATGCCGTCGCCATCGTGACTCCGGTGTGGACCCATTACGAACTGACCAAGGCCGCCCTGGAAAACGGAAAGCACGTGTTTGTTGAGAAACCTTTTACCAGCGATTCGGGTCAGGCAGAAGAACTCATCAATCTGGCAGAAAAAAAGAATCTCACGATCATGGTGGATCACACCTTCCTGTTCACCGGGGCGGTGAAAAAGATCGGCCAACTGCTTGAAGAAGGTGCGCTCGGAAAGATTTACTATTACGATTCGACACGCGTCAACCTCGGCCTATTTCAGCACGACGTCAACGTGATCTGGGATCTCGCTCCTCATGATCTTTCGATTATCGACCATTTGATCAAGGAGACACCCGAGGCCGTGTCGGCAACTGGCCAAACCCATCTCAATGGCCACGAGGATGTAGCCTTCATCACCGTCTACTTCCCCAATAAGATCATTGCCCATATCAACGTCAACTGGCTCTCGCCCGTCAAAGTTCGTACCACGCTTATCGGCGGCGAGAAGAAGATGTTGGTCTGGAATGACCTGGAAGCCGACGAAAAGATCAAGGTATACGACAAAGGTGTTCACATTACGAGCCGGGAAGGCCTTTACAACCTGCTGGTGAACTACCGCTCGGGTGACATGTGGGCGCCGCAAGTGGAACAGATCGAAGCTCTGAGGCAAGAGCTCGCGTATTTCATCGATTGCATTTCCAACAATCACAAACCTTTTAACGATGGCGCCGCCGGCCTTCGCGTGGTCAAGCTCCTTGAAGCGGCCAATGAATCCGTAGGAAAAAGAGGAGCATTGGTTCACCTCTAACCCTCCTCGCACTCCTACCACTTCGCTCGGTCACCCGCGCGAATTGCCATCTCGTCATCTCCGCTAAAAGCAAAACCACAAAGGGAAATTATTCGATCATGGATGACTATCTCTGTGTAGCCCCGAATGTAAGGCTAGGGCGCGATGTGAAGCTCTCCAAGTTCATCAATCTGTACGGCTGTGAAATTGGGGATGACTCGAAGATTGGTGCCTTTGTCGAAATCCAGAAGAACGCCACCGTGGGCCAGCGCTGCAAGATCTCGAGCCATACGTTTATTTGCGAGGGCGTCACGATTGAAGACAACGTCTTCATCGGCCACGGCGTGATGTTTATCAACGACAGCTATCCGCGGGCCACCGCAGCCGACGGGAACCTGCAAACCGAAGCGGACTGGAAGGTCGAACGGACGGTGATTAAGAAGGGAGCATCCATTGGTTCCGGGGCGACGATCCTTTCGAGCATCACAATTGGCGAAAACGCGATTGTAGGAGCCGGGAGCGTCGTCACCAAGGATGTCCCACCGAACAGTATCGTAGCGGGAAATCCGGCCAGAGTTTTTCGTTATATCGAACAAATAACGGAGGTCACAAAGTGAGCAATTCTAAGAACACAAACAGCATTCCTTTTCTCGATCTTGTAACTCCTCACGTTGAAATGGAGCAGGAACTCACCGCTATTTTCCACCAGGTTCTGCACACCGCCGGCTTCATCGGTGGTCTCATGGTCGAAGAGTTCGAAAAGGCGTTTGCAGCATTTTGTGGTACCAGCCATTCAATCGCCATCAGCAGCGGTACCGATGCCCTGCGCTTCTCCATCATGGCTTGTGGCATAAAGCCGGGTGATGTTGTGGTGACAGTGCCCCACACGTTCATCGCCACGACTGAGGCCATTTCGCAAGCCGGAGCGGTTCCGGAATTCGTCGACATTGACGAGCGTACGTACAACATGGACCCGGAGAAGCTTCGGGAGTATTTGGAGAAGCAGTGCGAAAAGGACAAGTCCGGCAAACTCATCAGCCGCCGCAGCGGCCGGCCGGTCACTGCCGTCATTCCGGTCCATCTTTATGGGCAGATGGCGGACATGGACGCGATTCAAGAACTAGCTGATCGTTACCATCTCACAGTCATTGAAGATGCTTGCCAGGCCCATGGCGCCGAATATTTTTCCCGAAAGCATAACCGCTGGATGAAAGCAGGTTCAATGGGTCGGGTAACAGCTTTCAGTTTCTACCCCGGAAAGAACCTGGGAGCTTGCGGTGAGGCAGGCGCGGTGACTACCAACGACGCCGGTCTTGCGAAAAAGATCAGCATGCTCCGCGACCACGGACAAGCTCAGAAGTACTATCACGACATAGAAGGCTACAACGGTAGGTTGGATGCACTTCAAGCCGGCCTGCTGCACGCGAAACTGGCTCATCTGGCAAAGTGGAATGCCCAGCGGCGCGAACGTGCCGCCGAATACAGTCGCCTGTTCGCCGCAGCAGACGAAGCCGTCGCTCCCTTTGAACCATCGTGGTCACGAGCCGTGTATCACCTGTATGTAATCCGCGCCGAAGACCGTGACGGAATGATGAGCCAGTTGAAGAAAGCTGGTATTGGTACCGGCATTCACTACCCGATTCCGTTGCATCTGCAGAAGGCCTATGCCGCGATGAACTATCGTCCAGGGGACTTTCCGGTTACCGAAAAAGCAGCAGCGGAGATCGTCTCTCTACCAATGTTTCCTCAGTTAACCGCGCCGCAACAAGCGAGGGTCGTTGAAGAAGTTGTCAACTTCACTTCCAGGTTCACCCGCAAGAACGCCGAGGCCGACGTAACATCGCTAGCCGCCGCAAACCGAACAGCGTAGGCCTCTCTTACGTCAACTCCAAACAAAATACTTCGAGGTAAAGGGAAGAAATGAAACTTTCAGTCATTGGTGCAGGTTATGTGGGTCTTACGACTGCGGCTTGCCTTGCGCAAATCGGTCACGAAGTCTTCTGCAGCGAAAGCGACAGTGAGAAACTGGCCAAACTGCAGAGCGGAGGCATGCCGCTGTTTGAGCCGCATCTCGAGGATGTCATCAAGACCGTCCGACAGGCTGGCCGACTGTTCTTCGGGTCTACCGAAGAGGCGATTGCATGGGGAGACGCAATCTTCATTTGTGTGGGAACTCCCCCGTTGGCCAACGGTGACGCAGACCTTTCCGCAATCGAAGGAGTCGCTCGAGCCATCGCAAAACGTGGCTCTGGATACCGGCTGGTCATCGAAAAAAGCACTGTACCAGTTCAAACCGGTGCACAGCTACGAAAGCACCTGTCCTTGCATAGTACGAACGGGTTGACGTGCGACGTGGCGTCGAATCCAGAATTCTTGCGGGAGGGAACCTCGGTTGAAGATTTCCTCCATCCCGATCGGATCGTCATAGGGGTCGATTCTTCACGAGCCGCTGATTTGATGCATGAGATCTACGAACCGATCGTAAAGCAGGAGTTCACTTGCCCAATCCATGCAGGTTGCCCAAAACGGAAGGAACCTGTTTTTCTCGTGACCGATACCGGTTCGGCGGAACTCATCAAGCATGCCTCTAACTCCTTTTTGGCGATGAAGATTTCCTTCATCAACATGGTGGCCAATCTGTGCGAGGCGGTGGGAGCCGATGTGACTAAGGTTGCCGAGGGCATGGGACTCGATCCCCGGATCGGGCCGGCTTTCCTGAATCCCGGAATTGGTTTTGGAGGTTTCTGTTTCCCCAAGGATGTGCAGGCCTTTATCAGAATCGCGGAGAAATCACGCTGCGATTTCTCTTTGTTGAAGGAAGTGGAGAAGATTAACCAACGCCGGGTGGAATATTTCCTAGAAAAGATTGCCAAGGAACTGTGGGTTATACGCGGTAAGAAAATCGCGATTTGGGGCTTGGCTTTCAAGCCGAATACCGATGACGTGCGCTTTGCTCCGGCGATCGCGCTCGTGAAGTCGCTGGTGGGCGAAGGCGCGCAGGTGAGAGCTTATGACCCGGAAGCCATGGAAAAAGCCAAGTCTATGCTTCCCAACATTACTTACTGTTCGAATCCTTACGATGCTGCTGAAGGCGCGGATGCAATCGTCATCGTCACCGAATGGGACGAATTTCGCGTGTTGGATTGGAAGCGATTGCTTTCAACCGTCGAACACCCTTTGATCATCGACGGAAGGAACGTTTTTGCTCCGGAGGAAATCAGCCGAAACGGGTTCCGGTATGCCAGTATTGGACGAATCGACTCGGCGCCGTGCCAACCTACCGTCGGCGAGACGATAGATTCGTCCTCGTCATCGGCAGGAAATCGTGCTCAGGAAGCTTCCGTCTGATCCGCACAGCAGCGATCAATAATCTGAAAGCTCAAATGTCCAGTCCAGCAGCTTCGCTCAATCCCCGGTCTTTACACGTAGCACCTTCGCCGGCACGGAAGAAGATCTGGGTGGATTTAGATAATTCCCCCCACGTTCCTTTCTTTCGCCCGATCATTGACGAACTCAGAAAGCGAAATTATGAAGTGTTGGTCACGGCCCGGGACGCATACCAAGTGCGAGAACTGCTTGAATTTTACGGAGTGGATGCCAAGCTCATAGGAAGGCATTATGGCAAGCACAAAGTCTTGAAAGGAATCGGAACCTGCTTGCGTGCGCTGGCCGTAACATCTGGTGTCCGAAAGGAAAAAATCGATCTTGCGATTACCCACGGTTCGCGCGCGTGTGTAATCGCCTGTGCCTTGCTGGGAATCCCCGACATCCTATTATTTGATTATGAGTTTACGGCGAAGATACCGGGCGTCAAACCAACCTGGCTCATGGCGCCGGGTGTAATCGCGGACCGCCATCCTGGAAATGGCACCCAAATCATTAATTACCCGGGCATAAAAGAAGACGTTTATCTATCAAGATTTCGGCCTGATTACGGGGTGAAAACCCGCCTGGGGATTCCGCCGGACGATTTGCTTGTGATGGTGCGCCCTCCGGCAACCGAAGCTCATTACCACAATCCAGAGAGCGAAGGATTGCTGACAGAGACTATCAACAGGTTTGTGCGCACTCCGGGCGCAAGAATCCTTCTTCTACCAAGAAATAAGAGGCAGGAAGCGGATTTGCGATCGGCCTGGCCTGACGCGATTGCTCGGCGGCAGATTCTGATTCCCGACCATGTCGAAGACGGGCTGAACCTGATCTGGAACTCCGATCTTGTGGTCAGTGGTGGCGGAACAATGAATCGAGAAGCTGCGGCATTAGGAGTGCCAGTCTATAGCATTTTCCGCGGGAAAATTGGCGCGGTCGACGCCTACCTTGCCGAGCAAGGTCGTCTGGTTCTGCTTGAAACCGTCGAGGATGTCAAGACGAAGATCAAAACTGTGCGCCGGGATCCGCATAAGCAGCGTCTCAACGAAGAAAATAGCCCCGCGCTCGACACCATAGTTCAGAACATTATCTCGATCGTCGAATTCAACACTGTAGCTCCTGAAATTGGTTCGTGATTGGGTCATTTCGATTCCAGGTCGGCGTTGGACGCCTCTAAGATTTTCCAAAGAAAGCTATCACGAGAAATGACAAACACCGTAGCCGCTCCGAGCAATGAGACGCGCGTTGCCCCGTTGGTGGAATTGGCAATTCGTGGTCTCGAAGCTATGTATGACGAGGAACAGGCGCTCTTCTGCCATCGTCTGAAGCAAACTTCGGTCGCAAACGTCAAGGAAGGCATCTCGCAGCGGTATACCGTAATGACACTGTTGGGGCTGTTGCGTGCAGAAGCTGCCGGATACCGATCTCCCATCGACATTTCCGCCACTGTCGATGCCTTATACAGAAATACAGAATGGGTTGATAACATCGGGGATCTCGGCCTTCTACTCTGGCTTTCTTCGGTATCTCCTCGGAAGTTGGACAGTTTTTACGCGACATTCGATCTAGCAAACGCCCTTCGCAATTATTCGGATTCTCGAAAACGGCTGACTATGGAATTGGCGTGGTTCCTGACGGGACTTACTCACGCCAGCCGCGCAGAGCGAAGACCACCGTATCTTGAGTCGCTGGCACGGCAAACTTACGCGTTGTTGCAGTCCAATCAGGGCAAGGACGGCCTCTTCGGACACATGGCGAGGTGGAAGTCATTGGCAGGAGCGGTGCGCGGCCATGTGGGCAGTTTTGCTGATCAGGTGTACCCAATCATTGCGCTGGCGCATTTTGGTCAAACTTTCACAATGAAAGAGGCGTTGCAGAATTCGCTGCAGTGCGCCAACACGATTTGCAACCTGCAGGGCCCTTTAGGCCAATGGTGGTGGCATTACGACTCCATGACCGGGCGCGTAGCCGAACGCTACCCCGTGTATTCGGTCCATCAGCACGCTATGGCGCCCATGGCGCTTTTTGCGGCGCAAGATGCATGCAACGCGGACTTCCGGGAGCAAGTCTACAAAGGGCTGGAGTGGATTGGAGGGGCAAACGAACTGCAGCAGAGTCTTGAGGACAAGTCTGCCAGTCTGGTCTGGAGATGCATCCGCCCACCGCAATCGACTTCCAAACTCGAACGGTTTTCCGCCCTGGTAGGGCAAGAGAGTATCCCGGGAACATTGAGCATTCTGCACGAGTGTCGCCCATACGAACTAGGCTGGCTTCTATACGCCTTTGCGGGCCGCGAATCCAGAGCGTTACAGCCGAGCAGCAGACTTCAATGAACTGTTTCTCGTCGGCTTTCGCAAAACAGGTCGAGGGTAAGTGCTCGTGAGCATGACCGTCTACAAGATCGATCCAATACAGGACCACCGATGGACGGAGTTTCTGAATAAACATCCCGAGGCTTCCGTATTTCATACTTCGGGCTGGATGGACGCGTTACAACGTACCTACGATTACAACCCCGTCGTTTTCACAACCTCGCCTCCAGAAGGTGAACTCCGAAATGGTCTTCCTTTCTGCCGCATCGCGAACTGGCTTACCGGCCGAAGACTAGTGTCGCTACCCTTCTCCGATCACTGCGCCCCGCTCGTGGAAAATTCAGCCGAGTTGACCTGCATGCTCAAATCCTTGCAGCGGGAAGTGGCTGAGAAGAAATGGAACTATGCCGAAATCCGGGCTGGAGATTTACATTTGCCGAGCAACGCGAATTTTGAGAAGGCCAAGTCCTACTCCCTGCACAAACTGGATCTTCGTCCAAACCTGGACGAACTTTTCCGGAGTCTTCATAAGGACTGCGTACAAAGGAAGATTCATCGTGCGGAGCGGGAGGGCCTGAGTTATGAGGAAGGAAGCGAAGACTCACTGTTGCGCAAATTCTACCATTTGCTCCTCATAACGCGCCGGAGACATGGTTTGGCGCCACAACCCGTCCGATGGTTTAGAAATCTGATCGCCTGTTTGGGCGACAAAGTCAAGATTCGGGTGGCTTCCAAAGACGGCCATCCCGTAGCGAGTATTCTTACTTTGAGGCACCAACGGACGCTTGTTTACAAATATGGTTGCTCAGATCACCACTTCAACAATCTGGGTGGGACACACCTTTTGATGTGGAAAGCGATCCAGGAAGCGAAGAATGATCGACTCGACGAATTTGATATGGGTCGCTCCGATTCTGACAACCCTGGGTTGATTGCGTTCAAGGATCGTTGGGGTGCTGCGCGCTCGACTTTGTTCTACCTTCGATATCCTTTGCCACAGTCGCCAACCATAAGTGAAGCTATGCCGGGCAATGTCGCCAAGTACATTTTCGCTCACGCACCAGACAGTTTGCTCGCGGCAACTGGAAACATTCTCTACAAATACATGGGTTAACCTAGCTGGACCTGACGAATCGACGCAGATATTTTTTCTGATTAGACATGACTCAAGACGTCAAATACGTGGTGATCACTCCCGTGCGTGATGAAGAAAAGCACATGGAAGCCACGATCGAAGCTGTTGCTGGTCAGACGATCCGACCGAGCGAGTGGGTTATTGTCAATGACGGTTCGAGCGACAGAACCGGCGAGATTATCGACCAGTATGCGGCCAAATTTTCATGGATTTCCGTCGTTCACAGATCAAACAGGGGGTTTCGAAAGTCTGGGGGCGGAGTCGTGGAAGCC
>JABDBE010000025.1 GCA_013288805.1 Acidobacteriota bacterium | reverse complement strand
TTGAGGTCGCGAACCGTCCGCGGCCCAATCCCGCCGAGGCGCTGGCTGAGATTGTGGAGACGCAGGAATTCCTCCGATCACAAGCCAGCGATTTGCAAGTTGCCGCGAACGTGATTGTCGAACGGCTGCAGAAAATCACTCACGCCAGCGGAGTAGCAGTCGCGGTGGTGCGGGAGGATCGGCTCGAGTATTGTGCGGCCACGGGAGATGCTGCGAATCTAACCGGAACCAGCTTGCCCATGGATTCGAGCCTGTCTACTGACGGCCGGCTCTCCACCGAATTCAGCCGCGAGCACGCGGACAAACAGTCGATCGCGTTGCCTCTTTATCACGAAGGTAATTTAGCTGGCCTGCTGGAAATTCGTTTTGCCGATGCTGATTCCATTCAAGATCCCGAGATGCGAAGTTGCCAACTCATGGCGGGATTGATGACGGAAGCGATCGCCCGCGCAGTGGACCGCGAGTGGAGACAAACTCTCGCTGCGGAACGCGCCGCCATGCTGGAAGCCCTCGAACGAATCAAACCTCAGCTCGAGCGACTTGCCGTGGAACCAGCAATGAACGTCAAACCCGCAGACCGCGTCATCGAACCGGCAGAAAGCGTTGCCGATCTGGCAGCTGAAACTACAGAACGGCGGATTCAGATTCCAATCAGCGAGTCCAGTGCGAAATCAGGCCGAGAGACGGTTTGTCCGCAGTGCGGATATCAGTTTGGAGAGCAAGAGCTATTCTGCGGCCGATGCGGGACCGCCCGACCGGCAGCATCTTCTCCTTCGGGCGACTTGCAGAGCAAATGGGCGTCGATGTGGCATCTGCAACAAGCGGCAGAAAATAAGCAGCACGAAGAAACCGAGGCAGTGACCGACGAAAGCGAAATCAGTCTGCCGCCGTTCGGTGAAGATCGGCCGTCTCACGAAGCGTCTCCCGAGCTTTCTCTTGAGCTGCGAAAGATGATGGAGGAGCTTTCGCACGAACCGGTTGAACCAGAGGTAGAGTCGGTCGGCGATTCCGCGTTAGTACTCGATGGCGAAGTCGCGGAAGATGCCCTTGCTCCGGCTGCTCTTGAGCCAGGAAAAACCCAGTCTCCGTGGGCTTCTGCAACCAAGGCTAACAAGTGGCTGGAATCTCTGAATCCGAAATCGCCAGGTGGAATCTGGCTTGCCAAGCACCGCGCCGACCTTTACGTTGCAGGAGCGGTTGTTCTGCTCCTGATCGTGCTATCCGGTGTGGGAATGCATCCGGCCGAGAGCCATACCCAATCGAAGAATGCTGCTCAACCGAATCTCACGCTTTTTGAAAAGTTACTGGTCAATCTGGGATTGGCGGAAACGCCACCAGCGCCGGTTTATCTCGGCAATCCAAACGCCTCGGTGTGGGTCGACATGAAACACGCTCTTTACTATTGCTCCGACTCCGACCTCTATGGAAAAACTCCGGGAGGGAAGTACACGACTCAGCGCGACGCGCAGTTGGATCAGTTCGAACCTGCGGCTCGTAAGAACTGCGACTGATTTCTCGTCCAACGTTCGATTCAGCATCGACCCAAAAGCAAACAGCTTCCGTCGTTGATGAAGGATTCAGCGACGCTCCGTTTTACTCAGTCGCGTTTCGGGGTGGCGCTCACACAATGAGTCAAACCTGAACCAGCGATTCGTGCCGACGCGCCTCGTACCAGAGCGCGAGTTCGACGCGATTCCACAGTCCAAGTTTGTCATAGATGACGCGAAGGTAATTCTTTACGACATGCTCAGTGGTGCCGATGGCTTCTGCGACTTCACTGTTTTTGAGCCCTTGGGCGACAAGCTCGATGACTCGCCGCTCCCGTTCGTTCGGAACTCGCTTTCCGTAGCGTTCTCCTCCAAACATAACTGCCTCCGGTATAGGGTTGTCGCGAGTTTAACCCGCTTGATACCGCTGTCAATTCCAAAGCGCAGGAAGAGACGATTGAAGTGCGCTTTGACGGTGCGCCGAGCCATTTTAAGTTGGGCAGCGATTTCCGTATTGTCACAGCCCTGCAACAGCAGATCGGCAATTTGCCGCTCGCGCGGGCCTAGACGAACCGGTTTTTCCTCCATGTCCTCTCTTCCTCGGGGTGAGATAATAACCGACGCCGCCCAAGGAAGTTTTCCACAGATCCCTTGCTGCAAGCGCCCTTCGCCGTCCAGCCGATAGGGGAGCATAGAATTTTGGCTGGTCTCCAATAATTCATAGCATTCACGCTGCCAAGCGGATCGGATTTCCTCAGTGATTTCTGGTATTGGTTCTCACAGTCTGGTGTCACAAAAGACGGCCTGTGGCAGGCCGCACAGAATGCGGTCGGCGTCCATGTTCGAGACGAGGGGCTGGGGCTTGATCTTAAGGATAAACCTTATCTAAGTAGCAGAAAATAAAGCGCAAGTACGAATTTCGCGAAACGTCCCCTCCGCGATCTTTTGGCTGTGAATAAAAGAGTTGGTCGAAAGCCGCTGCCGATCCATGCCGAGGCGTCGGCATCAGGCTCCATAAATCGGTTCACGCCTCGAACGCCTCCAATGAGGTTTAGGGCGAAGACCTTAGGACAAAATTCCCCGATCATGTAAGCCTCATGGGAACTAATTACACTTCTTGACGATTTCTGTGCAGACCCGGCTAACTCAACTGTCTGATAGAAGTTGAAGGCAACACAGCGGGATGTTCTACACTAGGGAAGCTTTCCATGGCCATGAAACTATCGGTCGTCATCCCGGTCTACAACGAGCGCGCCACGTTGCGGCATGTGGTGGAACGCGTGTTGTCAGTCCCGCTCGAACTTGAGGTCGTTTGTGTAGACGATGGATCGAGCGACGGATCGCGCGAAATTCTCGCCGAGTTGCGGCGTCAACATCCACAGATTCAGGTCTTTCTTCAAGCGCGGAACATGGGCAAGGGAGCGGCGCTGCGCCGCGGAATTCAGCAGGCCACGGGAGATTTCGTGGTTATCCAGGACGCCGATCTGGAATACGATCCTGCGGATTATTCGCTGCTTCTCGATCCCCTGGTTCAGGGCAAAGCGGATGTGGTATACGGTTCCCGTTTTCTGGGCGCGGCTCCGCACCGCGTTCTTTACTTCTGGCACTCGGTAGGAAACCGGCTGCTGACGCTGCTTTCGAATTGCCTCACGAATATCAATCTGACCGACATGGAAACGTGCTACAAAGTTTTCCGCCGTGAGATCATCCAATCGATTCCGATCGAAGAGGAGCGCTTCGGGTTTGAGCCGGAAATCACGGTGAAAGTTGCGAAGCGCCGCTTGCGCATCTACGAGGTTGGCATCAGTTACTGGGGGCGTACCTACGAAGAGGGAAAAAAGATAGGCTGGAAAGACGGGCTGCGTGCCGTATGGTGTTTGCTAAAGTACTCAATGAAGGAGTCTCCGATCGCCGTCAGCGACGCGCAGGTGGACTCCCTGCAGAACTCGTCGGCTGAAAAGCGAGTTTCCGGAAGCAGCAGCTAAATCTGCCGCGCCACGCGGGAGAGGAACTGCAGCTTGAGTGCAAAGGTTTTCACATTCTTCAAAGATGCTGACGCCAGAAACTGGCTGCCTCGGCTAACCCTTCCATTGATAATCACATAGCGACCTCAAAAGTGCGCTGCAAAGGTACGCAAATTGCTCGTACTGATGCTTGACCAGGTTTGATCAATCAGAACTTGCTGCCCCGCTTGTAACGCGGTATTCTGATGCGTCGTTCGTCTCGTTCTCCCCGCGAAGTTTCAGTGGGCCGCAAACTGCCACCGTCAAATTGCCTGCATTGGCAAGCAGATACAACTATTGTCCTAAATAACTTGTAGTTCAAGGAGCCAGGATTTGATCGCTTCAATAAGCCACATTATTGCGCCGCACGGCGGGGAACTTGCCGACCTGATCGCGACGCCGGAACGCATCGCAGAACTGAAAGCCCATTCGCGAGAATGGCCGTCGTGGGATCTGACACCGCGCCAGATCTGCGATCTCGAACTGCTCATCAGCGGAGGGTTCTCGCCTCTGCGAGGATTCATGACGCCAGCGGATTACGAGGGCGTCTGCCACAATATGCGTCTCAGCAGCGGAGTTCTTTGGCCGATGCCGATCACGCTCGACGTTAAAGAGGACTTCGCAAAGTCGCTGACGCCGGGCAGCAGCAAAGTCGCATTGCGTGATGCGGAAGGCGTCATGCTCGCGGTTCTGCACGTCGAAGCAGTCTGGCAACCCGACCGCAAAGCGGAAGCGCAGTCAGTTTTTGGAACCACAAGCGCCGTTCATCCGGGCGTCGATTACTTATTGAACAAGGGGAACTCGTGGTACGTGGGCGGCCGGCTGGAAGGCGTGCAAGCGCCTTCGCACTACGACTTCCGGACTTTGCGGCTTACTCCCGCTGAGTTGCGTGCAGAATTTGCGCGGCTGGGTTGGCGACGGGTGGTTGCGTTTCAAACTCGCAACCCTATGCACCGCGCCCACGTGGAACTGACGTTCCGTGCTGCGAAACAGGTCGAAGCCAACCTGCTGATTCATCCTTCGGTCGGAATGACCAAGCCTGGCGACGTCGATTACTTCACTCGGGTGCGTTGCTATCAGTTGCTTTTGTCCAAGTTTCCCGCGGGGAGCGTAAAACTCTCCATGCTGCCTCTGGCAATGCGCATGGGTGGACCGCGCGAGGCCATCTGGCACGCCTTGATCCGCAAAAATCACGGAGTCACGCATTTCATCGTGGGCCGCGACCACGCGGGTCCAGGAAAAGATTCCGACGGCAAGAACTTCTACGGCCCCTACGATGCCCAGGAGCTGTTCAAAAAGCACGAAGCCGATATCGGCGTGACTATGGTTCCGTTCAACATGATGGTCTATCTCGAGGATCAGGATCAGTACGTTCCGGACAACGAAGTAACCAACGGATCGCGCGTTCTTAACATCTCAGGTACCGAATTGCGGGATCGCCTCAATGAAGGACGCGACATTCCCAACTGGTTCACCTATCCCGAAGTGGTGCAGGAACTCCGCCGCAGCTATCCGCCACGGCACAAGCAGGGTGTAACCATTTTCTTCACCGGACTTTCGGGTTCGGGCAAATCGACTATCGCCAATGTCCTCGTGACCAAATTTCTAGAGGCAGGCGGCCGTCCGGTCACGCTGTTGGATGGAGATCTGGTGCGCAAGCATCTTTCGTCCGAACTTGGCTTCTCGAAGGAACATCGCGACATCAACATCCGGCGTATTGGTTATGTCGCTTCAGAGATTACGAAGAACGGCGGCATCGCCATCTGCGCCCCCATCGCTCCATATGACGCCACCCGCAAAGCTGTGCGAGGCATGATCGAACCCGTTGGCGGCTTCATCCTGGTGCACATCGCGACGACGGTGGAGACTTGTGAACAACGCGACCGTAAAGGTCTCTACGCCAAAGCTCGCGCCGGTATTCTCAAGGAGTTTACTGGTATCTCAGACCCATACGAAGAGCCCAAGGACGCCGAAGTTGTAATCGACACAGCTGAACTGAGTCCCGAAGAAGCCGCGCAAGAGATCATTTTGCATCTGGAGCGCGAAGGCTTCATCGGGGTCAACGGACAATCGGCCTGATCGGATAACGAGAGGGTTACGAGAGTTGTATGGGATTTTAATGCTTATCGAAAAGGTCCTGATCGGTTTCGTAGTCGGTACCCTGATCGGCATGACCGGGGTGGGGGGCGGTGTGCTCTTGCTCCCCGTCCTTATTTTTGTTCTGAGAATACCGCCGATCATCGCAGTGGGATCTGATGCCCTTTTCAACTTCGTTACCAAAATTGGTTCGAGCTGGGTTCATCTCAACAAGGGAACGGTACGTAAGAAAGTCGTTCTGGCGCTGGCCTCCGGCAGCGTTCCCGGATCGATTCTCGGGGTAAGTCTGCTCGGCCATCTTCGAACCGTGTACGGCACGGGAGTCAACACCTTCATTACCACGGCGGTTGGAGTGCTTCTGATTTGCATTCCGACTCTTCTCCTGTTCCAGAGCCGGATCGAGGAGCACGTAGCCCAACGTTCTCCGACCCTGCAGTCTTTCGTTGGCATGTCGGCGATCGGGCTCTTAGCGGGCTTTCTGGTGGGGATGACGTCGGTGGGCTCAGGCAGCATCATTATGATGCTCCTGCTCTTGTTCTATAGCTTCTCGCCCAAGGTGATGGTCGGCACCGACATTGTCCATGCCGTCATCCTTACCGGCGTGACCAGTCTGCTGCATTTCCGGCTTGGCAACATCGATCCATACCTGGTGGGTTCTCTGTTGATAGGTTCCATCCCCGGTGGATTGCTCGGTTCACACTTGAGCACCCGCCTTCCCGTACCTTGGCTAAGGCGTCTGCTGTGCGCCGTATTGCTGGCAACCGGCGCGCGCATGCTGTGGGCCTGAGCCAACCTCGAAAATACTAATGAGCGATAACTCCAACGCCGAAACTCTGCAACGCATTCAGTCCGCCATCGAAGCCGCTCGCGTGGTTTTCAGCCGGTTCACCGCGGGTGCGATTGAAACGGAATACAAGATTGGACACGATCCTGTCACCGAAGCCGACCGGGCGCTCGACGCCGTGCTTCGCAAAGAATTGCTGCGCGATGGCGAGGGCTGGCTCTCTGAAGAAAGCGTGGATGATTACACACGCTTGGACAAGAGCCGGGTTTGGGTAGTCGATCCTCTCGACGGTACCCGTGAGTTCGTTGCCGGCATTCCTGAGTTCTGCGTTTCTATCGCCATGGTGGAGGATGGCCGGCCCATCGCTGGCGGAATCTGCAATCCGGCCACGAACGAAGTGTTCCTCGGTTCGCTCGAATCAGGCGTGACCTACAATGGCAAACCCGCGCAGCCCAGCCAACGAACGACTCTCGATGGCGCCACGGTGCTGGCTAGCCGCAGCGAAACCAAGCGCGGAGAGTGGAAGCAATTTGAAGGCGCAAATTTCAAAGTTCGCCCCATGGGATCGGTCGCTTACAAACTTGCGTTGGTCTCAGCTGGTCTGGTCGACATCACTTTCACCCTGGTTCCGAAAAATGAATGGGACGTAGCTGCGGGGGTCGCGCTGGTGACCAGCGCCGGAGGATTCGTCAGTACGCGCGAAAACGGTCCGCTGCGATGCAATCGCCAGGATCCGCTGATCTCAGGCCTGATCGCCTGCGGGCCCAATCTGCGCGAGCCGCTGCTCCAGTTACTCGAAAATCATATGCGGCCGGTTGGTTCTCAGCCCACTCCAACGCAGCGCTGAGTGGTTCAGGCTGTGTCGCTAGCAACTGGTTGCTCCATTAGGGCATCCAGTTCGGATGCAAAAATCTGTTTCCGTCCTTCGCAAACGAGCATCTCGCAACGAGAGATCGTTCGGTTATAACTGAGAACCCGCTGTCCATCGATTTCCACATAGCTGCCATTGCAGAAAATCAACAACTCTTCTTCACTCTCGTGCTTTTTTTGCCAGCAAACGAATTCGGCGTCGCTAGCGAATCGGCCATGATTCCATGGCCGTTCATTCTTGGCAAAAAAGAACGAGTGTTCTTCTGTGGACGTGCTGTAGACATATGCTTCGACGGACGTAGGCGTGACCTTAGTTGCGACCCGCGTGAGCCTGCCTGGAATTTCGCGGATTTCTTTCAACGGAACCAGCAAGGTTACAAACTCAGCTGGTAAAGAAGTTGTGGCGCCGAAAGTGAGGACGGTGATGGGCTCTTTTCTGCCATAGACCGGCGACCACACATCCTTGCGAACCTCTTCAGACCATCCGTGCTTCTCTGCGCACAAGATCGCAAGTCCGCTGGAAGTCCCTTTCACCCCGAATAGATATTCAGCGTGCATCCGCATTTCAGACCCTAAATGCCAGTCAATGTCGAGCCGATGCTTGCCTGAACCCTGAGCCAGATCACGCACCAGAAACAAACCAGACTTGGACGAGAAGACCCAGCGGCGGTGCACAACCGGAGACGGAAGGCGGCGATAACCATCGTGGCTTCCGACGAACAGGTCGAAGCTTTCTCCGTTGATCCATTGCTCAGCTTTGGAGCGAGTGAACTGCTTCCACGCAAACGGGCCAGCCGGTTCGGATTGGCTTTCTCCGTCTACTCTTAGTGTGTTGTGCATCGCCGTGCTGCGGAACAAATCGCGCTCCCTCCCGTTCCCGACGTACTCGAACGTGCCCGGATCAACGAGTAGTACGTGCCCCTCGGAATGCAGGCAGATGCCAAGTGCGTCAGCGTGGCCATGGCCGCAGCCTTGGACTCCTTGCGGGCCGCCATCGATCACCAATTGACTTGTGGGATTTGAAGTGACAAGCAAATGCAGCCCCGCAAACTGCAAGCTGACAGAGGCCATGTTTGGTTGCGTCGTCTCCAGGCGATCCCATTCGGCAACGCCCTGAACTCCCAGCAACCAGATCGTCTCCTCGCGTAACTCGCCAGCGGCAGCTTTGAAATCTTCGCGATGAAAAAGCACAGCTCCGGTGGCAATCGGATCCAGCAGGTGCTGGCTTCGATTGCGTCTGGGATCAAACAATCGTCCTCCGTCGTCGTCTCCCAGGAGTGGTGCCGCGCCCGCTCGCCCCAGCAGCAAGAGAGCGTTCATCATCTTCTCGAGGGCCGTCTCGAACTCAGCGGGGATGGAAACTTCATTGAGACTGGCGAGAACAACAGCGTGCAGAAAAAAGTCGATGGCGTAAACATGATAGTAAGTCGATTGCTCGAAGTGGAAACCGCCGGCCTGGATCTGACGCTGCGCTTCTCGCAAGACAATCTCCCATCCCAAGGACTTCCAATGTTCTGCCCGAGAGATTTCCGGGCACAGCGTCCCGAGAAAGAGCAACGCGACCGCTTCTCCCAGAAGGTGCGTATTCGGCGAGAAATAGGTAGAGAGGTAACGCTCAATATGGCGGCCGTTCAGAGCCTGGGCACGAAGCCATTCTTTTCGGAATTCTCGCGGCATGACTGGCGTGCCCTTCAGCAACTGATATATCCAAATCCAAGAAAGACTGCGAAACGCCACCTCGAGACTGCTGACCCAGTTGATTCCAAACGGGTATGGATTCTCCGCTTGCCAGTGCCGCCATTGCCCGAATATCTCGTCCGCGTAACGCCTCTCTTCGGTAAGCCGATACGCTTTGGCCAAAGTGACCAGATGCTGATGACGGTTCAGTTCCCACGTGACCTTGCAATCCCCAACCTCGTCGAAGTCGAGATAACGGATCTGGTGGAAAGCCTTTCTGGGAGCCTGTTTCCCATGTACCGCGTCGAGATGCCAATCGATGGGATCGCCGTATTCCAGATCCTCGTAGCCGAGAAGATCAAAATGGTGGCGGCAGATTTTGTCGGCCTGATCGATAATCTGCTCAGCTTGTTGCGGAAGCCTTTGACGAATCAAGTCGAGCACAGCCGGAACTGATTTGGATGCGAAGAAAAACCGCCCAGGCTTGAGGTTTAAGGAGCCAACCAAACCTTTGCCAAAATCGAATCCGACTCGAGATAGAAGAGTGTCGTACCGTTTGGCTAGTTCTTGCAGAGTCCGACTCAGGAGTTCGCGTCGATCCATGGCCGCCAGTCGCGACGCGGTATGACGCCCGCTCTTATCCGGCATGACAAAGTCCGAACTCAGCCGCGTGCCGCACAATCATAAGTTCATCATCGCATAAGCGTCCGACCGTGATAGATATTAGCTATGTCGTCAGAGGCACAGAGCACGAAACATTCAGCCAGGCAACAGAATCGCGTCGTGTTCCTGATGTATCACGAACTGGAGATTCCGGGTCGTGCGCTTTGCCACTCCGAAGCAGGATATTCGCGGTATGTGGTAAAGGAGACGCAGTTCCGCTCTCAGATTCATTGGCTACAAGAGGTCGGATGGCATGGCCTGAGCGCGGGTGACGCGCTCGCATTCGCGCTGCGGAATGACTGTGAGCCCAGCAGTGTTGCGGTCACCTTTGATGACGGCTGCGAGTCTGACCTCATCTCTGCGGCTCCGATCTTGAAGGAAGCGGGATGCAATGCCACTTTCTATATCACAGTAAGGTTTCTTGGGCAGCGCGGGCACATGAAGCAAACCCAGCTCCGTGAGCTCGCCGCTTTGGGATTTGAGATTGGCTGTCACTCGATGACGCATGCCTATCTGACTGATCTCGACGACCGCGGATTGCAACGGGAAATCAGCGAGGCCAAGGCGGAGCTGGAAGAAATTATCGGCAAGCAGGTCGAACACTTCTCTTGTCCGGGCGGACGTTGTGACGCGCGTGTCATTCAAGTTGCCCGGCACGCTGGTTACCGCTCTGTGGCCAATAGTCGCGTTCGTCAGAACGGGCCTGCGACGGATAGCTTTGACCTGGGACGCATCGCGATTTTGCGTGGAACCGAACTGCAAGCCTTTCAAGAAATTTGTCGAGCCGAAGGTCTTTGGAAGATTCAAGCGGGCAACCGGCTCCGAGGTGCGGCTAAACAGGTCCTAGGAAACTCTCTCTATGATCGCGGCCGCGCGTTTCTGCTCCGCTGAAAAATGTCCTTCGAGGGGATGCTAGACTGAAGCCGATGGAGACGTCGAGTCCAGCAGCAATCTCATCGCAGGCCACTTCGGCGCCCGATTCGAAGATTTCGCTGGAATGTGGTTCGTCTGTCAAACGAAAAGTACGGCCCGTCTTCGTGATCGGCTGCCATCGCTCAGGCACAAATCTGCTCTACGACACACTCCTCTCTGCTGGCGGTTTCGCCATTTATCGCGGATACTTGCCGGTCTACAAAATGCTCGTTCCTCGATTTGGAAGCCTTGCCAATCGAAGCAATCGAAGCAGAATGATGAATGCGTGGGTTCGCAGCAAGGGCTTTCGCCGGTCGGGTCTTGATGCCGAGCAACTGACGGCCAGAGTGCGGGATGAATGCCGCAGCGGAGGAGATTTCGTGCGCATCGTGATGGGTGAAATCGCCCGCAGCCAGAACGTCGCCCGCTGGGTGCTTTACGATCCCGATAATCTTCTCTACATCCCCAGGATTCGGGCGGATATTCCCGACGCCCTTTTCGTTCACATCATCAGAGATGGCCGAGACGTCGCGCTGTCTCTCAGTAAGATGGGCGGATCTAAGCCACTCCGGAATCGAGCAGCAGGTCTGCTGCCGACCGCGCTTTATTGGGAGTGGATGGTTCGCAGAGGACGCCAACACGGGCTGCGCATCGCCGATGATTACATCGAAGTGCGCTATGAAGAACTGGTCTCCGATCCGCGCGTGACCGTACGAAAACTGGGGGAGTTCCTGGATCACGATCTGGATTATGACAGCATCCAGAAAGCCAGCCTGGGCCGGCTTCGCGAGCCCAACTCTTCTTTCTCTCGAGAAAATGAGCAGCACAGCCCACTCAACCGCTGGAGCGCAAAACTATCGCGCAGCGAAATTATGTCGGTTGAGGCAATGGTCGGCGAGTTTCTCGAGGAGTTAGGTTATTCCTTAAGCTCGCCGAGGGGAGCACTGAAATCGGGCCTCGCAGAAAAAGCCATGCGAGCTTTTTACTTCAGCCTGCTCAATACAAAGTTGTGGCTGAAGACCCAGACTCCGGCGGGGAGGCTGGCTGACCTCGAAGCATTGGAAATCTGCGACCATATAGAATCAACCGAAGCAGAATGATTCGCATCGTGACAGCGGTGATTCTTACGAGCGCTTCATTCGTGGTAATTTCGTCAACCACGGTTGCTGCGCAGGTGGGCAGTTCCCCGGCAAAAACCTGTGGTCCTCCGAACTACTGCGCTCGAACCGATGTGCGGATTGAGCCCTATCCAAAAGCGCCGCCGGCGATAGGACCAGCCGGGTCTATTGTCAGCGACCCGACTTTTGGTTCGCGTGTAGTTCGCGTGACGGATGCGAAGACAGACTCGCGACAACCTTCCGAGTCTTACGCCACGCCATCATCCGCAGAACAGAATTCGTGGAGCACGGACGACACGAAGTTTTACGTGCGCAGCATTGACGGTAAATTGGAATTGTTCGACTTCAACCCGGACACCATGGCGGCTCACGCGAGGGGCCCACTCGATGTCTCTTGGATCGGAGAACCGCAGTTCAGTTACTCGCAGCCGAACGTGCTTTACGGGATCGCGCGCGGCCAGCCGATATTTCAGCAATACGACATCTCGACAACTCGAACCACGAGCCTGCATGATGCGTCGGGGTGCGTGAAGCTGAAGTCATCCGACGCCGGTCATGCCATTTCGGTAAGTGGAAACGACCAGCGAATGGCGATGGCTTTGGGTCCGCAACAAGACACCGACTACCTGGTTTACATTTACGACCGCATTAAGGGTTGCCGCTGGTACAACACGCAAACCGGCGAAATTGGCGGGGAATGGGGCGCTAAAGGGATCGTCACAATCCCTGACCGTTTTCTGATTCACGACGTTCGCATCAATAAATCGGGGCAATTTATCGAAATCATCAGGAGCGGCGCCCCGGTGCACGGAGTCGCCCCGCCGCTAAATCCCGCACCAACGTTGGTGTGGAACGCGGAGACGATGGAGGTCGCGCCTTGTGGCCCGAAGGGATGCAAGGGGCACCATGCGCTTGGCTATTCGCATCTTCTGAACCCTTCAGAGCTTGAGCATCCCATGGACTTATGGATTCGTCCGTTGAACCGGTTGGATGCGCCGTCTCCGTTGATCAAGCAGTTGCCGGCAGTTCAAGGATGGTACGACTTACATATTTCCTGGAACAACGTGGACGCAAACGATTCTTACCCCGCATGCCTCTCCACGTATCGCCGGGACAATCCGAACACACCCGGAGTTCCACCTAAAGTCGTCGGGCCTTGGGAAAACGAGATCCTTTGCATCGAGACGGATCGAAAGGATTCCAAAGTCTGGCGGTTTGCTCACACCTATAGCACCGCACAGAATGGTTTTTGGTCGTCGCCTCGGGGAAACGTTTCAGAGGATGGCCGATTCTACATGTTCACCTCTGACTGGGAAGATCAATTGGGACGGACGAGCGGAACGCCGGCGTATCGAACTGATGTGTTCATCGTAGAGCTAAAGTAATTGCATCTGCGGCATTCGAAGTTCACCTTTTTGGAGCGGAAGTACGATGCCAAATGCGCGGGACGTCGCAGAACCTAAGTCTGACCATCCCGCGACAGAATCTCCTACGGTCACAGCCGAATCGACACGCAGGATGGATCACTCGCTCGCCCACAGCTTGGCCTGGAGGGCGGGAGCCGACTGGTTCAGCCAAATCCTTAGTTGGAGTTCCTTCCTCATTGTCGTCCGGTTGCTCACACCGGCGGATTTTGGAATTGTGGCGATGGCCATGGTGCTGTGGGCTTACCTGCGTTACCTGGGCGAGTTTGGCATACCCCAGACGATTGTCACGTTGCGTGACTTGACCGAGGATGAACTAGCACAGTTAAACACGGTCGCCGTTTTGCTTGGTCTCGGCTGCTTCGGACTGGCATCCCTGCTCGCCTACCCTCTGGCGGCGTTCTTCAAAACTCCGCAAGTGTTTTGGGTAGTCATAGTGACTTGTAGCGGCCTGGTTCCGCTGGGGCTTCGCGCGGTTTCGGAAGGATTGCTGAATCGAGACATGCGCTTCCGAACTCTCTCCTTGCTGGATGCAACGACTTCGATCATCGCTGCAACGGCAACGCTGGTAATGGTTTTTCTAGGCTTGGGATACTGGTCTTTGGTTCTTGGTAATCTGGCCGGTTACGCAGCGCAGTCGGTGTTGACCGTGGCTGCGCGGCCTCACCGCTTCGCTTTTCCCAGATTGCGTACTCTCCGCAGGCCCCTGCTTTTCGGGTGGCACGTTTTGGTCTCGGTGGTTGCTTCTTCGGCTTACGAGAAACTGGATAACGTCACGGCAGGACGAGTGTTGGGTCAAACCGCCCTCGGCGTCTATGGCATGGCTTGGAATCTAGCCAACGTGCCCATGGAGAAACTAACGACGCTGGTGACCACTACGATTCCCACATACTTCGCCGCGGTACAGAACGAGCCTGCTGCTTTGCGGCGGTATCTGCGCACGTTGACCGAAACTCTGGCCATGGCTACCTTCCCCGCGACCATTGGGCTGGCATTGGTTGCGCGCGATCTTATTCCTGTCGCACTCGGGCCTAAATGGAATGGTGTGATCGTGCCCCTGGAGATTCTTTCTGTCTATGCAACCTTCCGATCCATCGTCGCGCTTCTCGGCAAACTCCTGACCGCAGTGGGCAATCCGCGATTCGTGATGTGGGACGATTTGGCCGCTCTGATCATTCTTCCTACCGGGTTTTATGTAGGCAGTCACTGGGGGACACAAGGAATCGCATGGGGCTGGGTGGCGGCCTATCCTCTCGTTGCTCTGCCGCTTTATTGGAAAACTTTCAAGACCATCGAAATGCCGGTTGGAGATTACTTGCGGGCTTTGCGCCCGGCACTGCACGGAACTGCAGTGATGGTTCTGGCCGTGACTCTGCTTAAGTGGACGCTCGCGGCGCAACCTTTCCTGTTGCGACTGATCCTCGAAATTGCAACTGGTGCGGCGGCGTATGTTTCAACGTTGCTGCTCTTGCACCGCGAACGCATGATGACATTCTTGCGCGCGGCGCGAAACTTTCGCCAAGCCCGTGTGCAGGGAGTTTAAGAACGCTGGCGTTCGCCTTGGAGCCAACCCCGAAATTTCTGCTTTCGGTTGAACATCTTCTTTGCCTCGTCGCGCAGTTTTGAAATCAGCTCGAAGCGCGATTTCGTGAACCAGGGCACTCTATGAGGCACGCATCCATATTTCTCCTTGTATTTGCCTTCGCCGCCCCAATCGTAGATCTCAATTCCACGTCGTTTCCAGTAACGCATCGCGTACCAGTGCATCAATTCGTTGGGACGCAGGTTCTGGCTGGATCGGAAACTGGCATTGCCCCAGAACTCGGCGATTTTATTGAAACCGGGAAAAATTCCACCGGCAATGCAGTTCCCGTCTGAGTCTCTTGCTCGCAGCAGTAGAATTCTGCCGGCAGGCTCGAGGTGTTTGATCAACGTCCGCACACGATCCACAGTGTACGTCGGGACCAGTTTCTGCTTGGCAAATACATCGATTAGTTGTTGGTAGTATTCGTCAGCGAACGCGAGATCATGCGCCTCTTCGATCGTTACCCCGTTCTTCTCTGCTTTTCGAATGCAACGACGGCAGGCACTGTCCATGCCGTTATATAGCTCCACTTCCGATTTTGTTAAATCAGTGCGATAGGAAATGTAAAACTCACAAGCAAACCCCGGCGGCCCGTCCTCAATCACGAAATAGGGATCGGACACTTCCATGTGCAGACACTTGAGATCGCTCCAGGCTATTTCTTCGACGGCAGCGAGCGCTGCCGCTCGTGATGCGCCAGGCCGGAGATTGAAGCCTATGTAAGGGGTAGTCCAACCAGGGAACGAACTTCCCAGTATTTTTATTCCGAAGCGGGTGAAGGTGAGTCCAGTGAAGTAACCTGCGAGTTCCCTTCCCTCGCGCAATTCGGCAATCACTGGCGTGGCATTCTGGGATTCACGGATGAATTGAACCCATTCGCGCGTCTGGAAAACGGTCCGGTCCGCGAATCGGTCGAGAACGCTCCAGTCAACCGCGTCAAATTCGATGATGTGGCACTTCATCCGTTGTTTGATTCTATTGTCGTGTCGCTCCTACTTATCGATAAGACTGGCCGAGTAGTCAACCATAAGACGAGACAGCGGCGTATTGATCTTTGCCCACTGCTTGAGATCATAGTAATTGCGATAGATGAACCGCATTCTTCTTACCGCAGGCGAATGCTTTGTATGCGGACCGCTACTATCGGAAAGAGCATAGCCTAGCTGCTGCAGATAATCTCCTACCAGACTCTCGAACAGTACCAACTGGTCGGGAGGAAATTTGTTCTTATCTTTCCATCGCTCTACCGGCGCGAACTCACCCCGCTTCAGATCTTCTTTGAATGAAGTCAAGGGAATCTTGACTGAACCAACAGCGGACTGCTGAATGCGCTGGTAGTTCAAATCGTGCTCAATAAAATCGCCCACCCGATGAAGCGTTTCAGCAGGTTCCCGGACCAGATCCTCATACATTATTTCCAGGTAGTCAGGTTGCAGCACAGAACCGAACCCTCGGCCGTTGCGGACAATCCACTCCCAGTAAAGCCCCGCGGCCAACAATCCGCGGGATCGGTGCCAGGGAAGCGGACGACTCCAACCACGCTTGTCCAGGGACAAAGCGACGTCGCGACCGTCCCGGATGATATGAATGATGCGCGCATCCGGAAAATCCCTCTTGATCCGCAAGAGGTGCGGAATGTTCGTCGGGGTTGAATCAATCCAGCGATCGACTCCTTGCTTACGCCCAATTTCTTCCATCACGATTCGAAGAAAATCGCTGGCGCTCCGGCATTGCGCTAACACCTTGGCTTTAATTTCGTCCGCCTCTAATCCTGAAAGGACGAAGGCTTTGGTCCGCCGCCATTCGTTCATCATTCTAGTTTTGTTCCTTACGACGCCGAGATCCCCATAAATAGGCTCCAGAACGTCGAAGACATTCATTTGGGTGCGGAACTCGGCGAATCCACCGGCGGAGAGCAGCAAGTGATACAGATAACTGGTGCCCGAGCGCGGACAACCGACGATGAACACCGGCGGCTTCATGGCGACGCGGTCACCAGCAGATACCTTGATAGGAGGCAGGTTTGTCAGGGCGATTAGCGCGATCCAGATTCACCAGATCCAGAACAATCTGGTTTGGCTTCAGGTACTGCGTGAGCTCTTCCTTTTTAATCGACTTGTTTCCGATGATTACTACTTCCGCGCTTCGCACCACTTGCTCAAGGTCGGCGGAAAGCAGCGAACCGATGTGAGGAATCACTTCGTCGATATACTGACGATTGGCGCCCGCGAGACCTCTGACTGAAACATCTTGATCCCAGATTCGCACCTGACATCCCTCTCCGAGGAGCCGCTTGACCAACTGCACTTGAGGGCTCTCTCTCAAGTCGTCTGTACCGGCTTTGAAGCTCAGACCTAGCAGTGAGATTTTTTTCTTGCCTGCATGCAACACCGTATCCACGGCGCGATTGAGATGTTCGGCATTGCTCGGCATCAGGGCTTCGAGCAACGGCAGATTCAGGTCGAGTTCTCTGGCTCGATAGGCCAAGGCCCGCAAATCTTTTGGCAGGCAAGAACCGCCGAAAGCAAAGCCTGGGGATAAATAGGCAGATGAGATATTCAACTTTGTGTCCGAGGAAAAAATTCTGCTCACCGTTTCGGTGTCTACTCCCAGCTGTTTGCAGAGGGTTCCCATCTCATTGGCAAAACCGACCTTCACGGCGTGGAACATATTGGAGGCGTACTTCACCATCTCCGCAACCCGCATTGTCGTTTCGAACCTTGGGCACTGCGTGCCGTCATATAGTGTGCGAAGTAATGACAAATGCTCCGGGCTCTGCGCGCCCAGAACGATGTGTGGCGGCTCAAGAAAATCCTCGACTGCGCTACCTTCGCGCATGAATTCTGGGTTGTAACAGACCGCAAAATCTGAGTCGGATCGGCGACCGCTCGAGCTCTCCAGGATCGGAATAATTACGGATTCGGTAGTCCCGGGAAGGAAAGTGCTGCGCACAACAACCGTATGATGAGATTTTTTCTGCTTGAGACCTTCGCCAATTTCGCGGGCGACACGCTCAATATAGCCCAAGTCAAGCTTGCCGTTGCGCAAGCTGGGAGTGCCAACGCACACAAACGAGATGTCCGAGTTGTGAACGGCGGCAATTCCGTCGGTCGTAGCAGATAAGCGAGTCGTCCGATGGCCCTCGGCGACCAAGTTGCTCATGCCCGGCTCCAGGATCGGACTGCGTCCCGCGGCCAACATCTCAACCTTGACGGAGTTGACATCCACACCAGTCACGCGATGGCCCGCGTGCGCCCAGCAAGCTGCGCTCACCGAGCCCACATAACCCAACCCGAAGACGCTGATCGACAGGCTCAAATGCCAGTTCTCCTGTTGCCGACAGACTACGCTTCCATGGTACACATAGATAATTCAGGAGCAGGTCCGATAGATCTTCAGCCACTCCTCTCGAACAGTCTCCCAAGAATAACGCTGCATCTGCGCGTGGGCGTTGAACGCCAAACGCGAAGCTAATTCCGGTTTCCTGAGCAATCGCACGACGTTATTAGCCAAGGCTCGCGCATCTCCCGGCGGTGACAGCAGTCCATTGTGCTCGTTCCGGATCAGATAAGACATGCCTTCCGGGGCGGTTGTAACCACTGGCGTCCCGGAAGCAAACGCTTCGAGGATTGATACTGGCATATTGTCCAGACTCGAAGCGTTGATAAAAATATCGGCGACGTCGTAGTGATGAGAAATCTCGTCATGCGGCACGGCGCCCGGGAAATTCACGCCTGACAGCTTCAACTCATGCACGAGACTTCGAATCGACGCTTCCACTGGACCTTTGCCTACCAGGTCAAGCGTGGCCTCGGGAAACACTTGCTGAATCTCCCCGAATGCGCGGACCACCATATCCAGGCTGTAATAAGGATGGAATCCTCGGGTACAAACCAGGCGCGGACGAAGGGGCTTACGCTCTCGAAAGCGAAATCGCGTCACGTCCACAACATTCGCAACAACCTGGGCCTGCAGACCAAACTCGCGAAAAACGTCAACGAGATATCCCGATGGAACCACCAACTGGTCTGCGTCCTCAAGCACCGACCGAACGCCGCGAAATCGCTGCAGATGATCCCGGGCTTCGCCGCTGTGATAGTGAATCACCGTTTTCGCTCCATGCAGCCGGGCGATGAGCCACGCCGGAAACGGCGCGACCAGAAACGACCAATAGGATGCAGAAAAGATATGCGCTATCTCGACGTTCTTCAGACCACGCCACAGCGAAGCCAGATATATGGGTTCGCGAATCATGGCGCGAAGAAACGGGATGCGTTCCACCCATGCCACAGGCCGCGGAAGCGGAGGATCAATAGGAATAAATTGAGCTTCAATCGCCGGGTCATTTTGCCAGTTGCGTAAGAGCAGATCTGCTTGTACTGATTGTCCACCGACGTAGCGCTGTGAAGCGGCCACCAGCGCGATACGAATGCCACTTTCGCATCGAGTCGATGAGCCGAGTGACCACTCTCGATTCGCGATCCAGCTTTTCTTTTGGAGCAGCCGGGCGTAGAGCGCTTCATAACGATCACGCATCTGTTCCACGGTAAAGTTCGCTTGTACGAATCGTTTCGCGTTGGCTCCAAGAGCGACGCGGATGGCCGGGTCTCGAAGCAAGCCCTCGATCGCATCGGAAAGAGCTTTGTCATCGTTGGGTGTAACCAGCATTCCTCGATCCGCACCAACCAGCTCAGGGTTTCCTCCGACCCGGCTGGCAACGACGGGCACTCCCGCCGCCATGGATTCGAGAATCGCATTCGAAAGACTTTCCGAAGATGAGGGCAGCACCGAAACATCCAACGAAGCTAGAACGGCCGCAATGTCCCGCCGATCGCCAAGAAAGACGGCGCGGTTTTTCAAGCCTAAGCTCTCGGCCTCGCGTTCGAGTTCCGGGCGAAGCGGTCCGTCTCCGACCAAGACAAATTCCAAAGATGGAAATCTGCCGCAAAGTCGGGCTGCCGCGCGCAGACACACTTTGTGGTTCTTGGATGGCGCGTTCATTCGCGCAATCATTCCAACCCGGAGGAGTGCTTTTCCGCGCGGCAAGGCGGGGACAGTTTCGCCGAAAGCCAAAGCTGTCAAACCGTTACCAATTACGACGACGCGAGATTTCCTCAAACCCTGCTCAACCAGCCGGTCCGCAGCCGCCTGTGAGTTGCACACGACCACATCACACCAGCGAAAGACGGCTGCTTGAGCTGCTGATTTTGAGTGGCTCAACAGATCGCCTAGTTGACGCTGGCTTCCAATGACCACGGGCACACCGGCGAGCTTGGCCGCTGGGATCAGAGTGAGGTTTGTGTAGAAATCGAAAGCATGGGCAATCGCAACCCGACTCCGTCGCAGGTACTGCGCGAGTCGCAGGCGCGTCCAGAGCGAGTTCAAGCCGTACAGGCTGCCTCCAACCGGAAATTCTGGCACCCGGCCTAAGTCGCCGAGAAATGCTCCCCGGCGCTGAATGCAACCTAGCTTGACGTCGAACGCTGCTTGATTCAGCGATTGAGCCAACGCAACAAACTGGCGCTCGCTGCCGCCAGTTTCGAAACTGTCGGTCATCAAAAATAGTTTCGGAATCGAATCTCTCGGATGAAGATTTGGGCTCCACTTCGAATCCGGGCTACAGTCGCCACTGTGTTCGTCTGGGTTCATCCACCTCCCAAGGAGGCGGCCTGATTCATAAGCCCAGTCGCATCCGTGATCCCGACGTTAGCGAGAAAGTTACGATGCCACAATTCGAACATCAGGAACCGCCAAATGCGGGCTGAGTGATCGCGTCGTTCCTCGAAATGCTCGTTCAGCATCTGCTGGACGCCTTTTGGGTTGAAGTAACCACGCTGTCGAGTAGACGAGTCAAGCAGGACGGACATGATCAGGTCTTTCAATTCGTTCCGCATCCAGTGGCGAAGCGGCAACGCAAATCCTTGTTTCGGCCGATCAAGAACTTCCCTTGGCACGCCCAACTTTTCCGCGAGCTTGGCGAAGATGTACTTTTGTTTCTTTCCCCGCATTTTCCATTCCGCTGGCAAGCCCGTGATCCATTCGAGCAAAAGATGGTCGAGAATTGGGACACGCACTTCCAACGAAGCGAGCATGCTCATCCGGTCAACCTTCGTGAGAATGTCCCCGGGAAGGTAGGTCTTCGTATCGAGATACAGCACGCGACCCAATGGATCGCGTGCCGGAGCTTCGTCGAGAAATCTGCGCAGCGTGGTCATCGGATCTGCGCCTCCAAAGGCTGCAGCTCGGAAGTCATCGGAGAGAAGAGCCATTTCCCGGTCGAATGGCTGAAGCGTAACGCCTTCCATGTAGCGCTCCGCCCACGGCAATGAAACGCTGTAAGCGAGATTCCGTCCCTTTATGCCGGATGGCAACTTTGGGTGAACGCCTTTGCGATAAGCATTGCCCACCCATTCCGGAATCCAGCTAACGTTTCGACGCTGCAAATGGATTTGATAGCGTTCGTACCCGGCGAATGCCTCGTCGCCACCATCGCCAGACAGGGCCACGGTAACGTGTTGCCGAGCCAGGCGCGAAATGTAGTAAGTCGGCAGCATGGAAGAATCTCCGAAAGGCTCTTCCATGGATTGCGTGATGCTCTCGACCGTTTCAACTAGGTTTGGCTCCAAGATCAACTCATGGTGTTCGGTGCCAAACCGCTCAGCGACGAGCCGTGCGTACGGAGCCTCGTTAAAGTCGGCGTGCCGGAAACCGATTGCGAATGTTTTGACAGGGCGAGAGCTGACGCGAGCCATCAGTGCAACGATCGTCGATGAGTCCGTCCCACCGCTCAGCAACGCCCCAAGAGGGACGTCTGCGATCATGCGGATACGGACCGCTTCCGCCAACCGGTACTCTAGTTCTTCGAGGCATTCTCCTTCGCTGCGGGGCCGGTGCGTGCCGTATTCGGGCAACTCCCAATACTGGTACATACTGACCTTACCTCCTTCAAACTCGAGAACGTGCCCCGGCGGCAGTTTTCGAATTGGCAGAAAGGCAGTCGCAGGATCGGGAATGTAGCCGAAATACATGTATTGCCACAGGGCACGCTCATCGATCGTCGCGAGCTCGGGTGCGACGGCAAGAATTGATTTGATTTCGGACGCAAACAGCAGACGTCCGTCGGCCAAAGCATAATGCAGAGGTTTGATACCCAATCGATCGCGCGCAAGCAGCAAACTTTTGTTGCGCGTGTCATAGATCGCAAAGGCGAACATGCCGCGCAGCTTCTGGACACAATCGCGTCCCATCTCTTCGTAGAGATGAACGATGACTTCCGTGTCGGTGTGGGAGTTAAAGCGATGGCCGCGAGATTCGAGTTCCTGGCGAAGCTCTCGGAAGTTGTAGACCTCTCCGTTATAGACAACGCAGATAGTCTTGTCCTCGTTGAAGACTGGCTGGTGACCACCAGCCAAATCGATAACGCTGAGCCGCCGTACCCCTAAGCCTGCCCCATCCTTTACGAAAATGCCTTCGTCGTCAGGTCCACGGTGGACGATACTCTGGCACATTCGGCGAATGGTGGCAGTGTCGACTCCTCGTTTCGAGTTGACGACTCCCGCGATTCCGCACATGGCTAGCGCTTCACCACGGCCGAAGCAACGTCAAGTGCTCGCTCAGGAGACGTCGCCCGTAGACGCTTGAAGCGGTAGTCTCTGAATTCTCCGGGATTGCCTTCCCGCCCGTCGCAAGCCGCCAGCATGATGTTTACCATTTCACGCGCCGAGACAAAATGAAGAATCTCGTCTCTTTGCACGGCTCCCTCCACCAGTTCGCGGAGAAATTCACGCATTGGTTCTCGGAGAACAACATCGCGCTGCGTAGGATCCATGCCATGGCAATGCAACTTGATGAACAGCCAGTCCGGTTTTCCACGCACTGAGATTGCCGCCTGCTTCCATAATCGCAATCGAGAAAGGCTGAGCGGATTCCGCCGGGTTATCGCACCGTTCTCGAAGCTGGCAATCCGAGGTCGCGACGGACCCACGCGAAACATGAGCGGCCCCTGGACTATCAAAGGAAAAACCTGCGGCGATCGGCCTCGCACCAAATCGCGACCTCGACGATGCGGAGCTCGCTGATTTAAGGGCATCGTGCATTCATAAAGCGAATTCGTTTTCGCAATCTGTGCCGGATGAAACGTCGCGGTGGGTAGCGTGAAGTCCGCGTAGCAGCCTGTCTCTGCGAGAATTTGCATCTCGTCGTCGAGCCCACAAAAGCATCCATCGGCCGAGTTTGCCAAGGCAAAATTGCCGTGAACAAAGGCATATTTAGGATCACCCACACCGTCGAGGTAGGACAAGCAGCCATGCTCCGAGACAAGCGCATCCCGAAACTCCAAGAGCTGGCGGTGAGCATTCTCGGCCGTATCGGGCTCGACTACTCCGTGATGCAGATGAATCTCAATCTCTCCCCAACCTGATCGAGTGTGTTCCGCAAGCTGCTGTATCAGGCGACGGTCATACTGTTCGGCAGGATAGAAATAAGTGTGAACGAATGGATGGCCGTCGCTATCGCGCCACGCGTCCGCCATCCGAGGATACTCGCGGCACCAGAGGTCGAGGCGACGTTCCTGCTCGTCACTGGGAGCGCGCAACATTCCATTTTCTGGAATGATCGAGGGCTCGAAGTGATCCGCCATCGCAATCATTAAATGGACTGGGCCGCGAGGCACGCGTCGTTTGACTCGTTGCCAAAACAAACCGGGGATCGCGCGGAAACCGTAAGACACTTTTTGGCGAAGGCCTGGGCGCAGACCTGCGCCCGACGTTGGTCGCTTGGCCGCCGGAGGTCTTAAATCACCAGGCATAAGTGAAAGTGGGTTTTCGATCTCGCACGGCCTCGCCGGGCTGACGCTCTAGTCGATTCGATCCTGGTGACGATTCCGCCTCCCGTTCGATCGCGAGCAGAACCGCGGTGTATGCGACTGCGAAATACGGGAAATATTGATAGGCCTCCGGAGCAAACAAGGCACCTACTAAAAAGCCGACTAGCGAACTGTGCAAAGCCCCGGCAAACAATTTCACCTCGGCGTTGCCGTCTGTGACGCGTCTTAGCGCTCTGAGGTTGGAAAATCCTCGCCCGAGAAACAGCAGATAAAGAATCAGACAGGGGATGCCGCCTTCCACAGCTATTTGAAGGTAGGTCACATGCACGTCTCGCCAAACTCCGGAATAAGTGGAGAAGTTGTGCAGCCCAATTCCAAGCACGGGGTAATGCTCGATTCCGTCTAAGCTTCTGGAAATGAGAATGCGACGCTGCTCATACGATCCGTAAGCGCTGCTCTGCGAATCAGTATCCAATCCTTCACCTGACACGGCCAGCAGCCGATCCTTTAGCGGGCCGCCCACCGCAATTCCGACGACGATCGCAATCAGAAGAGTCGCTCCAATCAAGTACAGGCGTCGACCCTTGATACCGAAATGCCAGAGGCTGGCAGCCCCAGCTACGAGAAAAGTGATGAAGGCTCCGCGCGACGCCGTCAGAAACAAGGCGCTAATCATGAGCAGCAGCGAAACAGTCCAAGCTGACTTGCGGAGGATGCTTCGTGTTCTCAACAGAAAGGCGAGACAAAAAGGAAGCGACAGGACGATGGCGAATCCCAAGTCATTGGGATTCGAATAGATTCCGCCCAGAACGCCGTCAAGCCGCGGGTGAGTGGCGCCCTTTACCATCGACACAATAGAGATCATGGCCACGGAAGCGGCCTGGATGAAGAGCACACGACGGAGCCTTGCCAGGCTGGTAACGACCAGAAAGGTGAGAACCCAGGCGATGAACACTTTGGAGAAGTCCAGAGTGCGAAAGAATGCACCACCCTTCCACACCGGGGAAAACGCTGCTGAAAGGAAAAATATCCCGATCATAAGCAGCAAATACAAAGCTTCTCTCGGAAAGTCTCGAAGTCCGCGTTTCGATCGTCCCACGCTCAGCAGCAGTCCGATAATCGCGAACACTCCGGAAATCTTAGCCAGCGGCACCGATTGCAATCCCGGAATCCAGTCTTCGGGGCGTGCACAGTACACGACAAAGAAGACTGTCAGCCAGAAATACGCACCTTTCAACGGCTCAGACTCTTTGACAGAGTCGAGGGGTGGCGCGAAGGTGTCTGCGGCTATCGCGTAGCGATCGAGTGAGCCAGACAGCCTCGGCGTAGCAGTTCGAAGTTTGTTGTTCGCAAACACTACTTCCCTCTCGCCCTTCACCCGCGAGCGCTGCTAACGCAGGCCATCTCGGCATACCGTGAACTGTCTTGCGATGCAGTTCCCGCCACCGTTTCCAGGACCTGACCAAACTTGTCTCCAATCGCCGTCCAGTCATACGTGGCGGCGAGTGCTACAGCTGCGCGCTCGTAGCGACGCCGAAGTTCCACGTCTTGAAGCAACGCGGTCACGGCTCCGGCGAAAGCAACAGGATCGTCCGCCAGCACAATATCCTGGCCGTGATGCACGTCTAAGCCTTCAGCCCCGACAGATGTAGAAACCACGGCCTTGCCAGTAGCCATAGCCTCGTAAATCTTGAGCCGTGTGCCTCCTCCTACACGCAAGGGCACAACCACCACAGCGCTCTCCCGCAAATGGTCGACCACGGAAGGCACCGACCCTGTAACTTCGACCGAACTCGAAGCTAGTTTCTGCACTCGGCGATGCGGGTTGCGGCCTACGATGCGGAATCGCGCCGCGGGAACTTTGGCCTGAATCGGCGGCCAGATATCGCGACAGAAATATTCCGCGGCATCAACGTTCGGCTCCCAATCCATCGCGCCGACAAAAAGCACCAACAGATCCACCGTTCCGGAAACCGGGCCAGGACGGTATTGCTGCAGGTCGACGCCAGTCGGCACAACCGTGATCCGCGCAGAGTCTGTCCATTCACTCATCAAGTGCCAATCGTGTTCCGATACCGCGATGATGTGATGGAACTTCCGTACCGCGCTTTTTTCGTAGCTCAACATCTTCTTAAATTCCACCTGATACAAAAGCTTTTTGACCGGATTACGCTCGGCGACGGCATGTCGTCGCCAAATCTCGCTCTCTACGTTGTGTTGAAAAAGAATTGTGGGAATGGTGAGGCGACCTGGGAAATTTACCGCCGCATCGAGAAAATCACAGACGGCAACATCGAAGTGTTTTTCCTCGAACCAGGTGTTCAGCTTTTCCTGAACTTGAACCGACTCAAATCGACTGACCGCATACGGAACCGGCGTGGCCATCCGAACCAGATAGTCCAAGCCACGCCCGACCGAATTGAGTCCGCGTTTTCCCGTACAGAGGCAAACGGATCCAGGAAACTGCCGCGCGAGGTCTGCCTCATACTCGGTATCGCGCTTTCCGTCGTAATAGGAGAGAAAGACGAGTTCGTGGATCCAGGCCAGTCGACGAAGAATTTGGTAAGAACGGATATCCCCGCCGCTGTGCGCAGGTAGGATCTTGTTCGCCTTGACCCAGAGAATTCTCAACCGGCATTCCTCAAACGTGCACCTCGCAGGATTTCCATCATCCTCTGGTCTTTAACGGATCCATGCCGCTTTGCGACCGGAAACAAAGTTGACAAACGCCACAACAGCCGCAGTATTGAGCACAACGAAAGTCAGGACCGCATCAGCCATGCGGGCCAATCGCCCTTTCTTCACTTGCGCGATCGCCAGTCCGCTTAACCCGTAGAAGCCGACCTGCAGCACCAAGGCGGCCTGATAGAGCGGTGTGTGGAGCATTGCCGATGCCACCGCCGTGCCAGCAAGCGCGAAGGGAACAATCAGCCTTAGCAACTTGTGGCTGACGAACTCAAAACGAATCGGATTGGCGCTCGTCAACAGCCAGGGAGCAAGTTGCAGCAACTGGTAATTGCCGCTCAGAGTTCTAACTTTTCTCGCAAACTCGTGCGTAGCTCCGAGATCGCTGTCCCACGCTCGAGCTCGAGAATCAAACACCACTCGAAATCCCTGCCGCACCACTTGCATGGGCAGGTAAACATCGTCGAGAATCGTTTCCGGCCGAAGCGGCATGAGTAAGTTCCGACGTATGGCGTAGAACGCGCCTGTAGCGCCGACTACCGATCCTGAAGCCGATTCCAGTTCGCGGATACGTTTCTCGACCCTCCAATAGACTCCGAGGCCTTCCCTGGTTTCCCCATTCTTAGGATCACCCAGCATCAACTCCCCGCTCACGCAACCAACCTGCGGGTCGGCAAAATTCTCCAGCAACCGACGCAAAGCGTCGGGCTCAATCTCCTGTCGTGCGTCTGTGAAAACTACGATATCTCCCTGCGCGAGTTCAAAAGCGTCGTTTAGTCCCGAAGCTTTCCCTCGGGAAAGTTGGTTCAACACGACACTCACGCGAGGGTTGCTCGCATAGCTGTGCAGAATGGCCTCCGTGCCGCCCGTGGAGCCATCCGAGACCACTGCCAACTGTAGGAGTTCTGCTGGATAATCCAGCGCAAGCAAATTCTTGAGCTTGCGTTCAAGCACGCGCTCCTCATTGCGGACCACCATCACAATCGAAACAAAGGGCACGTACGAACCCCGTGTTACATCCGTTCGTCGCCAGCGACCGCGTAACCAAAGCCATCCTGGATAGCCGAAGTATGTGTACGCGATTACGGCGGCTGATCCCCAGAAGACCCAAACCCATGCGATCGGGGCTGACAAGATCAATTTCATTGCGCGCCTCGACCCAGGGTCACGATCTTGATGGTCTCGAACATGATCAGCAGATCGAGCCCCAGAGATCCATTCTTGATGTAGTAAAGATCGTACTGTAACTTCTCGCGCGCATCTGCCAGCGTGTTTCCGTACTTATAGCGAACCTGAGCCCAGCCCGTAATGCCGGGGCGCACCGCCAGCCGAACGGGATAATACGGAATTTCCTGGCTGAGCCACTCGACAAATTCCGGACGTTCTGGACGTGGGCCCACGAATGCCATGTCACCTTTCAGGACGCACCATAGTTGAGGAATTTCATCCAATCGCGAGATGCGAAGCATTCTTCCAATGCGGGTGATGCGTGGATCATCGTCAGTCGCCCAAGTCGCGCCTGTATCGGCTTCGGCGTCGCGGCGCATGGTACGGAACTTGTAGCAGTAGAATGTAGCGCCGGCCCGCCCCATCCGTTTTTGCCGGTACAGTACCGGACCGCTCGAGTCGAGTTTGATCAGCAGTATTACGAACGGAACCAAGGGCAAGGCGAGCAATAAGAGGACCGCCGCAGACGTCGTCGAAAGGAATCGCTTCATCACGCGCAAGCTGCTGCTAAAGCGGAACCCTTCGGTAAAGATCAGCCAACTCGGATAAAGCTGCTCTACCTCGATTCTTCCAGACATCCGTTCCAGCCACGAGGTAGCTTCTTCAATCTTTATGCCGTTCAGCCGCAACTGCAGTAACTCATGCACGGGCAATGTACCCCGCCGGTCGGGCATGGCGACGATCACTCGGTGTACCTGCTGCTGTTTGATCAATTCCAGCAGGTGCGAAGCCACCGAGTCGCGAGTCACCGCGCCCTCGACGTTGCCGCTCCAGCCAACCACTTCGACACCCATTTCCGATCGTGAACGCAGGCCGTTGACCAGGCGCTGAGCGCGCTCGCCCGTGCCCAGCACGTAAACGCGCTCGCGCAGGTACCGCAGTTGCGCCAACCATCCGTATGCGGCGCGCCAGCCAAACATCGCCGCCGTCAATATGACCAGGCCCGCCAGCGCAGAGTTGTTACCGGGGAGAAAGCGCGGGAAAGCATATCCTACCGCCGCCAGCATGAAGGCGAGAATGCCGGGCACGAGCAGGACCCGGAAATATAGTTCGCCCTTTTCGTCGAAGTGGCCGGGATCGTAAAGATCGAACCAGTGAGAGAAAACCAGCACCAGCAGCGTCACGGCCAGAATCTTCAGGTATCCGCCTTCGTAATTCAGCGCGACGTAGAGGTCCTCGCGATGCTGCAGCGCCATGCCCAACAGAAACGAAGTCCATACAATCAGGGCCTCGCCCACCAGCAGAATCAGCGTGCGGATCGGATAATAAACATTAAAGAGCCGGATCACTCTTTACCTCGAAACATCTTTGCCGTATGCGCCGTAATACCGCCTGTATTCCGCAGGGTCGTGCTTCATGCCGTTGAGCACGACACCGAGCAAGAGTTTGTCGTCAAATTCCGCCCGAGCTTTGCGCGCCACATCGGACGGCGTAGCAGTCGAGCGCACAACCATGAGCACGCCATCACAATGGTTGCTCATCAGCCCAGCGTCGGAGACGGGAACCGCCGGCGGTGAATCGATGACGATCCAATCGAACAATGATTCCACGCGGTTCAGCAGAACCTTCAAGCGTCCGTTCGCGACCAATTCCGCTGGATTCGATGTTGAACGGCCGGCGGGAATGAAGAAAAGATTCTCCATAGCGCCGCGCTGCATGATCCCGAACTCATCCGCTTCGCCCAGCAGATATTCGGAAAGGCCCGGCGTTAAAGCAGTTCCTAAGGCGAGATGGAGACGAGCAGCGCGTAGGTCGGCGTCAATTAACAGAACGCGACGGCCGTGCTGGCGCACCATGGCCTGTGCCAGATTTGCCGCCACAAACGATTTCCCTTCCTTGGGCAGCGAACTCGTCACCAGCACCTTTTTTAGCGGCTGCTTCTCGCGCATCTGGTAAAGGCGCGACCTTAATGTGCGAAATTCTTCGGTGCCGGGTCCCTGCTCCGAGTTGTAGAAGAGCATGGTCTTGGTGTCCGGCGACCAGGTACAGGGAACGCATCGCGACAGCAGAGTTTCGTAGGTGAGCTGGTTTGGAAGCGACGGAACCGTCGAGATAGGCGATGGCACGCCTGCGAGTGCAGGCTGAGTTGGGGTCTGTGCAGTTTCGACGTGAACGCCTTGCGCCGCAGCCCGGTCTTGTTCCGCGCGCTTCAGCGCTTCGTGAATTCGGCTCACAGCTTCCTTTCCTTAGCGGCTTCTTGCTCGGACTCTCGCAGACGGTCCGCCAGGGTCACCAGGGTCTTGAGCGCTGCCACCAGATCGAGCTTTTCTCCCGACGGGGTGGTGAGCACGGTTGGCTGCGCAGTTGCTGCCTTGTTCGAGATGCTGGTTTCGCCCAAATCAAAATCTCGTGCTACTGCCTCCACCACACTGCTTCGGATTACTTTTTCGTGATCCACGAAGGCGCTCACCAAACAGTGCTCGCAAATCAGATTCACCACGCGCGGAATCCCCGCCGAGTATCGATGAATGAGCGCCAGCGCTTCAGGATCAAATATCTGTTGCCCATTTGATCCTGCAATCCGCAGCCGTTGTGCCACGTAGGCCCTGGTCTCTTCCAGAGTTAACGGATGCGTCTTGGCTCGCAGAGTCAGCCGCTGCCGCAGTTGCCGCAGATTCGGTTGCTTCAACTTTTGTTCCAGCTCCGGCTGTCCGACAACGACGATCTGAAGCAACTTCTCGGTGAAAGTCTCAAGGTTCGTCATTAAGCGAATTTCTTCCAACACTTCGTCGGAAAGATTCTGCGCCTCATCCACGATAAGCACCGCAGTTTCGCCCGCGCGATAACGATCCAGCAGCCAGTTGTATAGCTTCAGCAGGATTTGGCTTTTCGATTTGGAATCGCATGGAATCCCGAAATCCGCCATCATGTATTCCAGAAACTGCGGCACGTTCATCTGCGAGTTGAAGATGAAAGCCGTCGCCACCTGCTGCACCCGGAGCCACTCCATTAGCTTATTGAGCAGCGTGGTCTTGCCAGTGCCCACCTCGCCGGTCAGCAAGACGAATCCCTTGCGGCTCTGGATGCCGTAGGTCAAGCACGCCAGGGCTTCCTCCGTGTGCCGCGTCAGAAACAAGTAACGCGGGTCCGGATTGACGTTAAACGGATTGGCCTTCAGTCCAAAAAAATCTTTGTACATCAGCTCTTAACCTCTACCGCTTCTCGCTTGTCTTCTTCACTCTTGCTCTGCAAAGCTTGCTTCGAATCACTCCGTGGCTTTCCGTAACCGTTGCGCTTGGACATTTTCTCATCGATCCACGGCACCGATACCAGCATCGGCATTTCCAGAGCAGCCACCACGTCGCGCTCGTCACGGATCGATTTGTCCCGCACTTCCAGCCAAATTGCCAGGCCGAGTCCAAACGTCAGCCCGGCGGCCAAGCCTCCCCCGGCAAACAACAATCGATTGGGAAAACTCGGCGAGTCGGGAGGGTTGGCGGGATTCAGCAAACTCATTTGCTCGCCCTGCTGCCGGCGCTCCATATCAGTCTGCATTTCCGATTCGTTCTTCTTGGCGAGCAAATCATTGTAAAACTTCTGTGCGGTTTCATAATCCCGCATCAACGCCTTGTACTGTTCTTCGACGCCGGGACTGAGCGAGAGCCGGCCTTGATAAGTCTTAATCTGATCCTGCAGCAGTTTCTGTTCCCGCGTCGCCTGAGCGATGGACTGATCGTACTGATGTATCTGCAATCGCAATTGCTTGATCTCCGGCGGCTCCGATGCGCTTCCCTTGTCTGTATTTCCTGCATCCGGCGCAGTCGCCGAGTTCATTTCGTTCAACTTGCGCTTCAGTTCGGCGATGTCATTCTTGGTCTTTACCACATCGGGATGGTCGTCGGTATACCGCGCCTGCAAACTAATCAGTTGGGTTTGCAGGTCGGCCAATTGCTTTTGCAGGTTCTCGGGATTCATCGAGGTCTGCGAGGAACTCCACGCCGCCAACTGCTGCGACAGCAAGGATTGCGCATACGCTCGATCCTGCTCGGCGCGATTCAATGCTTGGGTATAAGCATCGAGTTGGGAGTTCAATCCCGCCAGCAGCTTCATCGTGTTCTCTTCGTCGCCGGGCAATTGGCCCATGTACTGTTTCTTGAAGGCGGCCATCTTGGCGTCCTGGTTGTCCAAGTCATGCTTGGCCAAATCGACTTGACGAGCGAGGAAATCCGTCGTGCTCTGTGCCACCTGCTCGCGGGTCTTCAAGTTTTCCGCCAGCAGCATGGACGTAAGCTCGGTGCAAATCTGTTGCGCTTCCTGAGGGTTACTGGCCGTGTAGTTGACGTAAAAACCGGGGATATCGTTTTGTCCGGGCCTGTGTTGCTTGACTGCGGCGGAGTCCGGAGACACCCATTCGATCAAGGGATTCTTCCGAACCTCCTCTCGTATGTCGTCGATCGCCTCTTCCGCGCTCCGGCCTTTCGCTAAGCCGAGGCGTTCGACCATCGCGTCTAATTCTTTCTGGCTGAGCACTTGCTGCTCCATGGTCGCGATGCGTTGCACGATATCTTCAGTGACTACGGGCTGAACGTAGCCTTCGGGGACCTTTTGCGTCTCTACCAGGATCAGGGACTGCGAAGTGTACCGGGGTGCGAATGCAAAAGAAATCGCGAAGCCGGCAAGCGTCGCCAGCAGCGCCGGAATGAGAATAATTTTCAGACGCCGGCGCAACATCGCTAGATAATCGTCCATGCTCAATTCGCGATTTTCAATCATTCCGATGTCCCATTCCCACTGCCCCCGCGCAAAAACAGAGTCAATCGAGCCGGATCGGTCGAGGATTCCAATCCAAACCGACGGCCGCCACATTTCGCGGCACTGAGCCGCAGACTCCTCCCGTATTGCAGGAGGAGCCATTAAACCAAAGATCGTTGTATTGATAACTGAAAAACAAAGCGAAGTGCTTTCCCAACGGACGATGCACGGCCACCCCCGCATACACGTACTGAAACGAAGTGGTGGAAGCTGAGAGCGGACCCGTCAGACTAGGCTGCAACGCGCTACTGTAAGCGTAGCCAATATCCGCAGTCGCGCTCCACAAACGGGTTAGGGGACGGGAAACCGAAAAGCGCGCCACGTTGCTGACAGCTCCCGCAAAGTAGCCCGATCCGCTGGAGTCGTAGCGATCAAAGTAAATTCCAATCGAGGTGCGTGGAAAACGGTACCTCAACATCCCGCGAACGCTTGCCGTAATCCGATCGCTCGAGCCCCCAAATAAAGGAGAGTTATGAATAAACGTGAACTGAGGCCCCGCGCCGATCAAAAAGTCCATCCGTCCGGAAATGCGGTAGCCATACATGAAGTTCACTACCTGCGTGTTGAACGAACTTCCCGGAATGTTGGGATATTGAAAATCCTGAAATCCGTAAATCACTGCAAGCTGGCTCCGTCGGCTCAGTTGGTAATCGTACCCGACCTGGGCCGTGATCTGGTTGCTGTCGACAAAGTTCGCCGTATTATTCGTGAAGTGTACAATGTCATACCCACCGGCCGCTGTGATCGACGAACGTGCCGACAAGCTCTGAACCACATCCGCAACCGATAAATTGTCGATACGAGGCGCTTGGCCCAGACTGCCGAACTCGCCCAAGCCAAACAGTCCGCCCAGCCCCTGGCCCAGAGTTCCGCCGACATATCCAATTCCGCCCAAGCCCAGGTTGTAGGCTCCTGACTCTCCGTAAGCGCCGAACCCGAACGATCCTTCGGGCAGATAACTGAACCGGTCTCGAAGTGTTAACACGCCGCTACGCCAGAGAATTTTCTCCTCGGCGTCGAACTGTTGGATCTGGCTGACGCTGGGGCTGATCCCGCTGTAAAAGGCAACCCCGCCAACGTAGTCGAGAGCGGTCTCAAAGCGGCCGCCAATCTTCTGCAGCATGAGGCTACCCAGCGCCCGCGTCACTCCAGTAACGGCCGAACTTCCCGAGCTTTCCCCCGCGTTCGTGTCTAGAGCTTCGCTTATATGCGCTCCCGGAACCAGGAAGCTGCGCGTCGGAAATCGGGCACCTAAGGACGGTTGATCGAGACCAGAGATCGGCGGATTGTCAGGAGATTGGGCCGACGAGTTGTCCTGGCTGTCTGGAGCTGTCCCGGCTGCGCTCGACGCTTGTCCACTTTGGCTGCTGTCGCTTTGCGCCCGGACGGTTAGGGTCAAGCTGAAACTGATCATCACCCCGATCGATATCCACCTCAGCGCGTTTCGCTTCATCGCATGTTCCTCATGGGACAACAATCGTGTCTCCTGGCTTGAGGATGATGTTTTGGTCGATGGCCTGGCCTTTGACCAGGCGCTTGTAATTTACCGGGATTTTTTGCTGGCGCGCGTTTTCCTCGCGCAAGACATAAATGCCCTTGGTGTTCGCGAACTGGGTGAAACCCGCGTCGGCCAGCGCCTGCAGCACTGTCATGTTCGGCAACAGTTGAATCGCTCCCGTATGCAGCACCTCTCCCGTAACATAAACTTTTTGGCTGTTGATCTGGGTGACGATAACGGTTACTCGCGGATCAGCGACATATCTCTTTAGCTTCTCGGTAATCGAAACTGCCAGTTGGGTCGGCGAGAATCCCGCAGCCGGGACGTCATTCAACAAAGGCATCGAAATGTTTCCATCCGGACGAACCGGCAGCGTAATCGTGAGGTCCGGTTCCTTCCATACCGAGACCAGCAGCACATCATCCGCGCCGATCACATAGCTCGGCCCTGCCACAGACGTGGGTTGACTGGCGGCTCCTTGGTTGGAGGAGGCATGGCTGGGCGACGGATCGGCCGCAGACTTTTCTTTCCCCTGCGCAGCGTTTTGCGCCGCGACCGGCGCACTCGCGGACCCAAGCAGCATCGCAATTGCGATCGCGATCATCGCCCTCATCCGTTCTCCCGCTGACATTGCATCCTCAAAGTCAACGCCGCCATCCAGAGCAAAGCGAAGGATCTACGCGCGCTGCCCACCGCACCCAAACTTACGCATTCCACGAGACGACAAGTGCTTTGTCGAAACCTATTATGGAGCACAGTTGTGTCCCTCTCTGCTCCTCATACGGCGCCAGAACCCGGTAAATACACTAGCCCCTGCTTTCAGCAACTTAGAACTGCCAAAATGGGAATACCTAAATTTTTGTATTGCCCTACCCTACCGCAAATGGCACGCGGGCTGAACCAAAAAAGATGGCCGTGACTCCCAATTCCTGTGCAAATCCCATGCAGGTGTTCCCTGGCGATGGACTTTGGCACGCGAAGCTAAGACTTTGGAATGCGGAAAAGTATGGCTTTAGGGCTGGGCGTAGTAGCCGGTGCGCGTTCTGGCTGTGATTCCTGGCTTGTCGATTGTGACCGCAAGGGAGTGGTACTCATTCGCCTGATCCGCACGAGCGGCCTCGAACGAGACGACATAAAAAGCATCGGCATCTGCGACACAATGCGCGATCTCGGTTGTGAGGTCGTTACTTGAATTGAAAACGCGTCCGCCACTCTGAACTACAAGCACTTGCAATCCCAGATTGCCGGGCAGCGCACGGCTAGAGGAGGTGATGCCTTTCAAGAATTCCTCGTAATACGAAATCCGAACGCTAGCGGCATCCGACAGACCGAGTGGGTCAACGCTATAGAGAGTGATGCGGGCTTGCCTGAGCCCGGTGGAGGCCGCGACGATGGTGCTGAAAAGCTGCTGCTGGCCTTTCTGGGAAAGCTCAACGTTCGGTCCCGAAAGCAGGGGCCATCCCGGACTGAACCAAATCATGAGCTTTCTACCCGGTCGCGGCTTCTCGTACTCAATAACCGAGGTCAAGGTTTTCATCGAGAGATCGAACCGATCGGCTGCGCCATAGAATCCCTGAGATCGATTAATGGACCGCAGTCCGGTTTCGTATTGATCGTAGAGCGCCGACAGAGCATTCCCGTCGCGCGAGGAGCCGTCCTGGATCTTCGTTCCAGCGTCGGTAAAGACGATCAGCGATACCGGCAGGGCCAGCTTGCCTCCATTCTGGAGCAGAAACTTCTTAAGTTCATTTCGTTCGTAATTGACCGTCTGGAAGGAAGCATTGACTGCGTCGACGACCAGAACGATTTCAACCGGCGGGTCCGTAGGCGAGCCCGACGTGTTGTCCACGGCGTGAAATGAGAGAATGTTTTTCGACTGCTTATCGTCGAGAAGAGTGAAGTCTTGTTTTTGCAGTCTGCGGACGGCTACGCCAGATTTGTCCGTCACCTGCACGTCGAGTGTGATTTGCCGGTCTGTGGTGCTCGGGGGTGGAAGCGACGGCCCGCCGGGGCGGGGTTGGAGCTGGGGCGGCGCTGTGTTTTGCTGTGACGGCGTGGCGCTTTGCGTTGTTGAAGGAGCGTTTTGCTGCGATACAGCAGTCAACGGCAGAACCAGCACAAGAAACCACCGAAGGAAGGGGCTCATCCCGACTCACCTCGCCATCGAATTCTCCGCCCAACGCGGGTGGCGCTACTGCGTCGTCAAAAGGAAAGTTTAGGCCCGTGTGTCCCGGGAAAGCAATGTCAGCTCAGACAAAGCCTCTGTCAGACTACGATTGGTCGAAACGAAGGCTAAGGCACGTCCCGATCGCGTTTACCGATGATGATAGTTCTTGACAAATTCCGGGACTGAATCGGCCACGTGCACTTCTCGTCTCGTAGAATCTGGCAGCGTGACCACAACCTTGTCGGGATAGTATCGATCGGGAGCCCAGTCGTAGGCGTACTGATAGACCGCTCCATTTGCAAATTCTTGCTGGATCACGAGCCCTGAGTGATACCAATTGTGGACCAGAATGCGCCCGTTTTCATCCGAAACCTTGGTCATTAACGCTCCACCGTAGTCGTAGTGCCTCTCGCGGCCAGACGAGAAGATAGAAGCTGTCAGCATTCCGTCAGAGTTGTACTCATACCGTGCCCAATGGCCTGCGTCGTCCTGAGCGTGCTTGATGCGCGAAAGATCGTCGTAGCTGAACGTCATCCCATGTCCGTGCGGCGTCCTGATTTCTTGCAAATTCCGCTTTGGGTCTCGGCGAAGTTCTAGGCGGTCGCCCGCGGCATCTCTCATCTCCATGGGTGCGCCTTGTGCCAGGTTCTTGGCGTTATAAGACTCCGGAAAGCGAATCTCAGAACCATCGGCAAGTCTCGTGGTCCAGCCGTTGCCATTCCAACTAGTCGTGGCTTTATAAAACCTGGTGGAAGTCTCGGTGTGCTGGAACACGGAATCAGCGTAGCCTGCGCCTTTTGACACGCGATCGAAGTATAGGAAGTCGCCATCTTCAAGAACAATCATCTGATAGGTGTAGGGATTTCTCGTGCCGATCGGAGCAATGTCGAAAGGATGATTCGCGTTCCGACCAAAAGCATGCACGGGATTGGCGGACACCCAATCGTGGGAACGGTACGAGCGCGTGAGAGGAACCTCAAAGACATCATTGAGGTACAAGTCCGACTGACGCATGACAAAGTTACCGTTACGGAGATCAACCTCGAAGCGATCGATGGCCCCGGCGTGTTGGGTCGGCATGGCACATTTCCCGAACTGCGGAACCGCGTTGCCCCCACTTACTGACGCGAACACACAAGGAAAATCGCCGTCAAAGCGTGGTTCAGCCGCAACCGTGTTGACGTACTCTGGCACCACTGCGGTTTGCGTGTGGACGTCGACGTAGGCGTAGGGATCGTACTCGACCACGCGCCCTGACACGAGGTCCATTTTCTGATGTTGCTTCTCAAAATCCACTTCGAAAGTAGTGAACACCCACGGACCCGCTCCTCGGCCGCCAATGATACGCGCCGTCGCATCTCCTAAGGGGCCATGCACGGGAATCGTAAGATGTGCTTCCCTCCATCCGGTCTCGTCCTGCTTGATCTCTCCTTGCAGCCCAGGCGCGATGCTGATAGGAGTTCCCAGAAGCTTGGCTATGTCTGCGTTGGTCGACATCCGCACAACAGCCTCATTGGCCGCCGCCTTGCGTTGTGTCTGTCGCGATCTGTAGACAACGATCCCGGCAGCGATGCTGACGAGCAAGCACGCTAGCAACACTCCGAAGATCACGGTCTTGCGATGCGAGTAAGGTACTTCTTTGGAGTGACCACAGAGCGGGCAAACGCCTGCTCTCTTTTCGGCGTCCTTGAGGGAAGTTTGTAGAATCTGGTCAACCGAAGCGTTGACCTGTTCTTCAGAAGGATCGAGTTCGACGCCGCAACCGTTGCAATTCATGAACTCTCCAGCTAGCCGAACCTCGTAGCAGATTGGACGTCCTGCGAGACCAATCATAAGTCAGGTCGGAGGCGTGTTCCACATATACCTTCGACAAGGAAGCATTGACCGCGTCGACCACTAGAACGGTTTCAACCAGCGGATCCATCGACAAGGCCGCTGTGTTATCCACGGCGTGTCTAGGCCCGGATCCGCCAAGAAAGCAATCAATCCACCCGCTCACACGACCCCAAAACTAAAATGCCCCTCGATCAGAGCGAAGGCTCTGCGGAGGGGCATCCAAATTGTTACGAGGCGGACAATCGGACTCGTCAGCCCTGCTTTTACTCGAGAGTTCGTGCTGATTTTTTTAGCTTCTGCCGAAAATCAACACCATTCTGTGCACATACGCCATTCGCCGGCGTCCCCGTGCTTTTTGTGTAGATTGGAGTGGTTGAGCACGAATAGCCACCAGG
>JABDBE010000024.1 GCA_013288805.1 Acidobacteriota bacterium | reverse complement strand
CCTTGTTCGGTGAACTTAAACGCATTGGACAAGAGATTCTTGAGGACCTGTTGCAGACGCTTGGAGTCGGTAACCAGGCTGCGTGTGAGATGTGGATCGGAGTGCACTTCGAATCCAAGCCTCCGGTTCTCCGCTTCGTGACGGAACGGACGAGCAACCATGTCCAGCAAGCTGGCGAAGAACACTTCTTCCGCTTCCACCGAAACGGTGCCGGACTCGATCTTCGACAGATCGAGAATGTCGCTGATCAGGTTCAGCAGATCCGTTCCTGCACCGTGAATTGTTCGGGCGAACTCGACCTGCTTCGGAGTTAAATTGCCATCGGGATTGTCGGTGAGTTGCTGCCCAAGCACGAGGATGCTGTTCAAAGGCGTGCGCAACTCGTGAGACATGTTGGCCAGGAATTCGGACTTGTACTTGGAGGTCAACGCGAGTTCTTTCGCTTTCTCTTCCAATGCTCCGCGGGCTTGCTCAATTTCCTGATTCTTGCGTTCCACTTCGACGTTCTGCTCAGCGAGTTGCTGCGCTTTTTGCGCGAGCTGCTCGTTGGTCTGTTGCAATTCTCGTTGCTGCGTTTGCAGTTCGGTGGCTAGCTGTTGCGATTGCTTCAGCAAGCCTTCGGTTTGCATCGTGGCTTCAATGCTGTTCAGCACAATGCCGATGCTTGCAGTCAGTTGCTCAAGAAAAGCCAGATGCGACGCAGTAAAAGCGCTGAGAGAGGCAAGCTCAATGACTGCCTTGACGTGATCCTCAAAGAGCACAGGCAGCACTATGACATTCTTGGGAACAGCCTCAAACAAGCCCGAGCGAATGGGGACGGTATTTTCCGGGAGGTTGCTGATCAACATGCGCTTTTTCTCGGCCGCGCACTGTCCGATAAGCCCTTCACCCAGCTTTATGCGCCGCAGATGCCCGTCGTGTCCGTCGGCCGCAAATGCCGAAAGCAATACCATGCCGGCCGATTCTTCAGTCTCCATCTGATAGATCACACCCTGCTGCGCACTCACGAGCGGAGCTAATTCGGAGAGCAGCTTTTGTCCCACGGTTGTCAGATCGCGCTGGCCTTGCAACATGCTGGTGAAGCGCGCGAGATTGGTCTTAAGCCAATCCTGCTCGGTATTGCGGTCCGTGGTCAGACGCAGGTTGTCGATCATGGTGTTGATGTTGTCTTTCAACTCGGCGACTTCCCCGCTGGCTTCCACTTGAATGGAGCGGGTCAAGTCACCTTTCGTGACTGCGGTCGCGACCTCCGCGATGGCGCGCACTTGGTTGGTAAGGTTATCGGCAAGCAGGTTCACGTTGCCGGTAAGATCCTTCCATGTACCGGCCGCGCCGGGCACGTTGGCTTGGCCGCCCAGTCGGCCTTCCACACCGACCTCCCGGGCGACAGTCGTGACCTGGTCGGCGAAGGTGGCGAGCGTGCCTGTCATGTTGTTGATGGTTTCGGCGAGAGCTGCGACTTCACCTTTGGCATTCACCGTCAGTTTCTGCGTGAGCTCGCCATCAGCGACTGCGGTCACCACTTTGACGATGCCACGTACTTGCTCGGTGAGGTTCGCCGCCATCACGTTCACGTTATCGGTAAGATCTTTCCACGTGCCCGCTACTCCCGGAACCTGCGCCTGCCCGCCCAGCTTGCCTTCCGTACCCACTTCGCGGGCCACGCGCGTGACTTCGGCTGCGAAAGCATTAAGTTGATCCACCATCGTGTTGATGGTGTTTTTGAGTTCGAGAATTTCGCCCTTGACGTCGACCGTGATCTTGCGCGATAAATCGCCTCGGGCCACGGCGGTTGTGACCTCGGCGATGTTGCGCACTTGCGCCGTGAGGTTTCCGGCCATCGCGTTCACCGAGTCGGTCAGATCTTTCCACGTGCCGGCGACGCCGGGCACGTTCGCCTGTCCGCCTAAGCGGCCTTCACTACCCACTTCGCGGGCTACGCGCGTGACTTCCGCAGCGAACGAACGCAACTGCTCAACCATCGTGTTGAGCGTTTCTTTGAGTTGCAAAATCTCGCCGCGTACGTCCACCGTGATTTTCTTAGAGAGATCACCTGTGGCAATAGCCGTGGCGACTTCAGCGATGTTGCGCACCTGTCCAGTCAGGTTGCTGGCCATGAAGTTCACGTTGTCCGTAAGATCCTTCCAAGTGCCGGCAACGCCGGGCACCTGCGCCTGACCGCCAAGCTTGCCATCAGTGCCGACTTCGCGGGCCACACGCGTGACCTCGCCAGCGAAGGCATTCAACTGATCGACCATGGTGTTGATGGTGTTCTTCAGTTCGAGAATTTCACCTTTTACGTCTACCGTGATCTTGCGTGACAAATCTCCGCGAGCCACGGCGGTGGTGACTTCGGCAATGTTGCGTACCTGACCAGTAAGGTTTCCGGCCATCGAGTTGACGGAGTCGGTAAGATCTTTCCAGGTACCCGCCACGCCGGGCACATTGGCTTGCCCGCCCAATCGGCCTTCAGAACCCACTTCGCGAGCAACGCGAGTCACTTCACCGGCAAAGGCGTTAAGTTGATCCACCATCGTGTTGATGGTTTCCTTGAGCAGGAGAATCTCACCGCTGACGTTCACGGTAATTTTCTTGGAGAGATTGCCTGTAGCAATTGCGGTAGAGACTTCGGCAATATTTCGCACCTGACCAGTCAAATTGCTGGCCATCGAGTTCACCGAATCAGTAAGATCCTTCCATGTGCCTCCCACTCCGGGTACTTGTGCCTGGCCTCCTAAGCGTCCGTCAGTTCCAACCTCGCGAGCGACGCGGGTTACTTCTGAGGCGAAGGATCGCAACTGGTCCACCATGGTGTTGATGGTGTCTTTCAGTTCTAGAATTTCGCCTTTTACGTCGACGGTGATCTTGCGCGACAAATCGCCGCGAGCCACAGCCGTCGCCACTTCCGCAATGTTGCGCACTTGTCCAGTCAGGTTGCTGGCCATGAAGTTAACGTTGTCCGTGAGATCTTTCCACGTGCCCGCCACGCCCGGGACCTGCGCCTGGCCACCGAGTTTGCCCTCAGTGCCGACTTCGCGAGCCACGCGCGTTACTTCGCCCGCGAATGCATTCAGTTGGTCCACCATGGTGTTGATGGTGTTTTTGAGTTCGAGAATTTCGCCCTTTACGTCGACTGTGATTTTGCGTGACAAGTCGCCACGAGCTACAGCCGTTGTGACCTCAGCGATGTTACGTACCTGTCCGGTGAGGTTCCCGGCCATGGAGTTCACGGAATCAGTGAGATCCTTCCAAGTGCCAGCCACACCGGGCACGTTGGCCTGCCCGCCCAACCGGCCTTCCGTACCCACTTCGCGAGCCACGCGAGTTACTTCGCCGGCGAAGCGGTTGAGTTGATCCACCATTGTGTTGAGCGTTTCCTTGAGCTGCAAAATCTCGCCGCGCACATCGACGGTGATCTTTCGCGAAAGGTCGCCGCTGGCGATGGCCGTCGCCACTTCGGCAATGTTTCGCACCTGTCCCGTCAGGTTGCTGGCCATGAAGTTCACGTTATCGGTGAGATCTTTCCAAGTGCCGCCCACGCCCGGTACCTGGGCTTGTCCGCCCAGCTTGCCCTCAGTGCCGACTTCGCGCGCGACGCGAGTCACTTCGCCGGCGAAGGCGTTGAGTTGATCCACCATCGTGTTAATGGTGTCCTTGAGTTCAAGAATTTCGCCTTTTACGTCTACAGTGATCTTTCGCGACAAATCGCCACGAGCCACGGCCGTAGTCACTTCAGCAATGTTTCGCACCTGGGCCGTGAGGTTTCCGGCCATGGCGTTGACGGAGTCCGTAAGATCCTTCCAGGTTCCCGCCACTCCAGGGACAACGGCTTGGCCGCCGAGTTTCCCGTCGGTGCCGACCTCGCGGGCTACACGCGTCACTTCTGAAGCGAATGATCGCAACTGATCCACCATCGTGTTGATGGCTTCTTTCAGCTGGAGAATTTCACCGCGCACGTCCACCGTGATCTTGCGGGAGAGATCGCCGCTCGCCACGGCAGTCGCCACTTCGGCTATGTTGCGCACTTGCCCGGTCAAGTTACTTGCCATTGAGTTGACGGAGTCAGTAAGGTCTTTCCACGTACCGGCCACTCCGGGCACCTGTGCCTGTCCGCCCAGTTTGCCGTCAGTACCCACTTCACGAGCCACGCGCGTCACTTCGGCCGTGAACACACCGAGCTGCTGAATCATGGTGTTCACGATGTTAGCCGAACGCAGGAACTCTCCTTCGAGCGGTCGACCGTCCACGTCCAGGCGAACGGTCTGGGTCAAGTTGCCCTGAGCTACTGCGGCGATAGCGCGAGTAACTTCCGTGGTTGGTCGGAGCAAATCCTCGACCAACGTGTTGACCGAGATCTCCATTTCTCCCCAGGCGCCCCGAGACTCGTGAAATCGTGTACGCTCGCGGGTTCTTCCTTCCTTGCCCACGACCTGGCCGACACGCTTCAACTCGTCCGCCATTTGCTGATTGGCGGCAACAATCTCGTTAAATGTGTCTGCAACTTTGCCAGCGAGTCCCGTCCACGAACCTGGGAGCCGAACGGAAAAGTCTCCGTCGCGCATGGTTTGCAAGCCAGCCAGTATGGTAGTGAAGTCAGCAGCGGCGGGTTCGGCTGTGATATTGGAATGCCCGTTGCTTTTTTCGTTCCTCTTGGGCGCGCTCTCGATGGTCGCGGTCGCCGGGTTACGCTCAGTTCTCTTCATGGTCGTCTCTTAAATGAACGAGGAGTCATCTGTTTTGTGCGATCTCGTTTTGATTCTTTTACGTAGCAGGGCGGAACTTCGGCCTTACAGCACTTCTTATCACGAACGGTACCAAGTTCGCTCTAGGGTATTTCCTGTAGGACCTGGGGAGGGTCGCTGTAAGAATCGAGGCTTTGTTTGCTAGGATCACAGGCAGGAAAATCCCCAGCAGGTTCGCTGGGGATCTCTTGGTACTCACCGCGAATTACACGATTATGCGCGACGCTTTTCAACCTGTTCCGAATTCTCCTCACTGTCGCGTTTCTGGAAATCGCCTCCCTGTGAGGGCTGTTTCCTGGAAGGGTCCTGCTGGCTCGGGATCTGTCCTTCATGTGATGGATTTTTCTTGGATGGATCAACGGTTCCAGTTGACTTCTGCTGCTGGTTGCGAAGGTCCTTTTCAGTTTCATTTCCCATGAATTGCTCCTTATAAGACAAGTTAGTTGAGCGCCGCACACTACAGATTTGGGCGGCGTTCTTCTTAGTTGCAAGAAGTAAGGCAACAGGTAGCCTGAGATTCTTCCACTTAAAGAATGCGCAAAGTGCGTTTCGGGTTCTTGGAAATCAAGGAGAACCAGCGCGAGATCATTCGGGGCAGAGGGCAGGCGCCAGTTTTAAGAGGAAGGTACAATCCAACGCCTGCCTTCTACCCCTCGCGTTGGGGCTATTCAGAAGGTAGACTTGTATGCTCTAGGAACCCATCCAGCTCATTCTGTATTTTTCCAGAACGGTTCCCTTACTTCTACTTAGCTTGCATAGAAACCCACTCAAAAGGACGCTGTCGTTCTGAAGGTGAGCGGGATTCTGTTGCAAAAACAATGGCCCGCGCCAGAAGTCACGATTCGACTTCCGGCGCGGGTCATTGCGTCTGGCCCTGGCTGCTGGAATCCTAGATTCCGGTGCTGCCTCTGCGGGTTAGGTGCGTAGCAAGCGTGATCACAAACAACACCAGAAAAATGAAGAACAACAGCTTCGCTATGCCTGCTGCGGCCAGCGCTATGCCGGTGAAGCCGAAGACTGCTGCAATGAACGCAACCAGCAAGAACATCAATGCCCAATAGACCATTTTTGCCTCCGTTAAAACTTGGCCGATTTCGTCTACTTCTCGCCTGTCATACTCAATGTAGGCTCCCGGGCCCGCCGGTGACGATCAGGGCGACTCTGTAATGTGGAATCCAAAGTCCTGTAGCCACAGTAGAGCATTCCGGTCTGGGGCCATCTCTCCGCATCAGGCCGCTGGCTTCGATCTTCGGCCTGGCGCGTTTGTTACTGCCTTTCCGCCCTGATTTCGTCCTTGAGGAATTGCCACGTTAATGTGCTCAGCGATTCCGCCAAGCGTCTTGTCTGCTTCCTTTTCTTCTTGCAAGGTTTTCTCTAGAAGGTCGGCAGCTTCTTTGTCCCCGAGAAGGGAGGCATAAGTCCGGACACACCCGTATCCGGCCATTTCATAGTGCTCAACCCGCTGGGCGGCAGCGATGAGAGCGGCATCCTTCACGCCCTCGTCCATCTCCTCTTCTATGACTTCGCTGCCTTCTTTGACCAGGCCTTCCATAGCCTTGCACTTTTGCCCTTTAGCGTTTTCTCCCATCGTTTCGAAGATGGTCTCAATGCGTTGAGCATGTTCTTTGGTTGTTTCCAGATGTTCCTCGAACGCCTCACGTAATTCGGCCGAAGAGGATGCCTTTGCCATTTTTGGCAATGCCTTGATCAATTGATGTTCGGCGTCGTACAAGTCCTTAAGTTGTTCGAGATATAAGTCGCGCAGGGAATTCACTTTCACTTTGATCCTCCAAGAAAAAGATGATGAAACCATTGAAGAACGTGCCCTGATGCAGCCCTACAAATCGACCACTCACATCAACGTCTTGCTGATTGCTGGCGAGGGCGAGAAGCAGGAGCCAGCACTGTTCCACTAGCTCCTGCTCGATAGGTAGGCACGTTGAGGGAACATTCCATGCGGGCAGAATAGGTCGATAAATGTGCGAAGGGAATCCCACCGACTCTGTACTGCTCCTAAGGATTCTCTGTAGCGCTCCCCCATTTCGACAATCCGAACGGTGTGAAAAGAATAAATAACAAGGGGAAGAACCGGAGAACCCAAAGAAGCAAAGAAGAAGGAAGAACAAAGAACGCTCTAGATTTTCCGCGGACTGCACTCATCGAATGCGCCGCCAGGCGTACAGCAACATCTAGAAACGCCTACAGGCTGCACTGGATAGACCATTTGCCCTTTCGACTCTACTCTCCAAAATGTGATTGGTACGAAGCTCAATTTCGTCAGACACGAATTGGACTTGAGACTTGAAAGGAGCACTCCGGTGAACAGCGACTCAGCTAGCACGGGCACAGTTTCTCTGGATTCCGAGATCGTTAAGCGCGCCCAACAAGGCGATTCCGATGCGTTTTCCGCTCTATTTCATGCGCACAAGGCACGCATCTATTCCGTATGCTTGCGCATGACAAACAACGCTGCCGAAGCGGAAGATCTCACTCAGGACGCGTTCTTGCAGGTGTTCCGCAAGATCGCCACCTTTCGCGGAGATTCTGCGTTTTCGACGTGGCTTCATCGCATTGCGGTAAACACGGTGCTCATGCATTTTCGCAAGAAGTCACTGTGTCAGGTTTCCCTGGACGAACCGTACAGCAACAGCGACGGCGCCAAGATTCGACGGGAGTACGGAACCAGAGACAATTGTTTGGCCGGGTGCGTCGACCGGGTTGCATTAGCTCATGCCATCAAGGAGCTGCCCCACGGATACAGAACCATTTTTCTGTTGCATGAAGTCGAGGGCTATGAACATCAGGAAATCGCGGAGATGCTTGGATGTTCTGTGGGAAATTCGAAGTCGCAACTGCACAAGGCGAAGTTGCGAATCCGAGAGTTGCTGGCACGGACGCCAGAACCCCGGTCCGTAACCATACGAGCTGAGCGCTCGAGCGCGAAAGTTGCCAGACCGCTATTTGAAGACTGGGAGTTGGCAGGCCCAAGCGTAGCCATGCAGGCGGCTTCGCAAATGCCACAATTGGCGGGACCGGCGGTCTAACGCATCTCTGACGAAGGCATGTCCACGCCGCTATGCGGCGTGGACCGGATCGAACGAATTGATCGTTATCAATAAGGTCTTACTAGAAAGAAATTCTGCGCGCCCCGCATAGGGCAGAAGAGGTTTGCAATGAGATTAGGAATAGAAAATGGTGCAGCAACGAAATGCCTCCTGACGCTGGCCACTGTCGTTTTGATTCTAACTAGCATGAGCTGGGCCGCGGACAACGACAAAGATCAGTCTGATATTCAAAAGCGCATTGTGAAATCGGCCGAGGTCCTCAACGAAATTATGGCGACTCCCGACAAGGCGATCCCTGACAAGATCATGGACAATTCGAAGTGTATCGCTGTCGTGCCATCTGTGATTAAAGTTGCGTTCGTCTTCGGCGGCCAGCGCGGCAAGGGTGTGGTTACGTGCAGGACCACCAAGGGATGGAGCGCGCCCGCCCCGATTACGATCACCGGCGGCAGTTGGGGCTTGCAACTCGGCGGCCAGGCGACTGATCTTGTAATGGTTGTCACCAACGACCAGGGAATGCAGCATCTGCTTGCCAGCAAATTCAAACTTGGCGGTGACGCTTCGGCGGCGGCAGGACCGGTTGGTCGTGACACGGCAGCCGATACCGACATCTCGATGAGGGCGGAGGTTCTGACATACTCGCGCGCCCGCGGAGTGTTTGCCGGCATCGACCTGACGGGGTCGGTGGTCAACCAGGACAAGGATGAGACCACGCTGCTTTACGGCAAACCAATCCCGTTCGCTGACGTTTTAAGCGGCAAGGTTGCGCCTCCTGCGGGAAGCGAGCCTTTCCTGGCGGCAGTGAAGAAGTATTCGACTCAGGCGCGGGAGCAGAGCGAAGCCCAGAAACCTTCGCCATCCATTACCGCTTCTGCAAGCACGCACTCTAAATAGGACCGAAGCGCTCTTCAATTACGGCCAGACCATCGCGGTCTGGCCGTTGTTCATTTGCGCGGCATCTCAAACGACGCACGTCATTCCTCGGCCTTTGCCAACGACCGATCGCGGGCTGAGCATACGCGGGCTGAGCATAGACGATGACAGAAAGGCAGGCTCGAAATGTTTCAATATGCCGACCATGCTCCGGAGAGTCTGCCGGTAACTTCGTCGATTCCCTCTGAACTTCCCGAGGAGCAGGAAACGCTGGCTCGGGAGGTGCTGGTGGCGCTCGAGCAACAACGGATTCCGTTCGCGGTGGCTGGCGCTTATGCGTTGCTGCAGCATACCGGGATATGCCGCACCACCAAAGATCTGGATCTGTTCCTGGCCTCAGAGAGCTGGTTGCCCGCCTTGAGATACCTGGAAGGACGCGGATTCCATTGTGAAGTGTGCGATCCTGTATGGCTTGCCAAAGTACGTCGCGATGATTATTTCGTAGACCTCATCACCGGGATGAGCAATGCCGTGCTCAGCGTCGATGAGTCCTGGATCCGCCACGCAGAGCCAGCATCGGTCCTCGGCATTCCGACGCGCGTTTTGGCTCCCGAAGAGTTGCTCGTGTCCAAGCTCTTTGTGACGCGACGTGAGAGGTTTGATGGCGCGGACATTGTGCACATCATCTATGGGACGGCGGGAAACCTGGACTGGGGCCGGATTCTCCATCACGCTGGCGATCATTGGGAGATCCTGCTGTGGGCGCTTGTTTTGTTCCGCTATGTTTACCCGGCACAAACTCACTATGTTCCCGCGGTCTTGTGGCAAGACCTTCTCGACCGATTTCGCACACTGGTATTGGAACCCGACGGGCAGGGCAAATTCCGCGGCAGCTTGATCGATGACAACATGTTTGCCATTGACGTAAAGGATTGGGGGCTTGACGATATTCTGCAGGAATATCGGTCGCGCCGGCTGTCGAAGATGGGAATGAAGGCTGACGCCCCGGCGCCGTTCCCTGCAAGAAATAAGTAATAAATGACATGAGGATAGCTGCAACCGCCGACTTGCACTTCGCACCTCAGAGCGCCACAGTGCTGCGCGATCAGCTTGACAAGGTTCGCGATGAGGCGGACTTGCTCATCGTTGCGGGAGATCTAACCAATTACGGCAGGCCCGCGGAAATGGAACCGTTGCTCAACACTTTTGTTCGTTTGCGGATTCCCATTGTCGCCGTCCTCGGAAACCACGACTATGAAAGTGAACAAACGCCCGAACTGCTTCGCATGATGACAGCGGCAGGAATCAAGGTACTGGACGGTAGCGCGTATGAGCGTGATGGTGTCGGCTTCGCGGGAACGAAAGGGTTCGTGGGCGGCTTTGGACGCGGAATCTTGACTGCCTTTGGCGAGCCTGAGATCAAAGCGTTTGTGAGGGCCTCGATCGATGAAGCTCTGAAACTGGAACGCGCCATGTCACAGCTGCGCACAGCCAAACGCATCGTCGTGCTGCATTACGCCCCTATAGCCGCGACCACAGAAGGCGAAGCGCCAGAGATTTCACCTTTTCTTGGAACGTCACGTCTGGCGGAGGTGATCGACCGGCATGGCGCCGATCTGGTTGTGCATGGACACGCTCACAACGGAAAACTGGATGGGCACACGGCCGGCGGAATTCCCGTCCACAACGCAGCCATCACTTTGCTCCAGTCACAACAGCCGCCTACTGCGTATCGTCTGTTTAACGTCTAGCTGGCTGCTGAACATCTCGACGCGCCGGCAGCCGAGAGACGCCGCGAACTACGTCCATACAGAAGACACTTCCCTGTAGGCACGTTGCCTGCAACGTCTCTGTTATTGCGCAGGTCGAGATTCCGGCGGACTCCATTGCCCTGAAAAAGATACAGCATGAAACACCATGGGGTACTCGGTTAACCGGATACAGGTTCACGCCTGGGTGTTATAGCTTAGGTTTCGTGAGAGCCGGAGACCTTTATCGAATAAGGCTGCTCATATGCCCGGTAACGCGAATGCGCTGAATGCAACCGGGAACTTTGAATTGAACACCGGCATTGCGCGCCGAAATTCTTGCCAACGGAGAGAGACGAATGTCAACGATTCTGCTTATCATTCTCGTATTACTCGTAGTGGGCGCGCTGCCCACGTGGCCATACAGCTCGGGTTGGGGATACTATCCCAGCGGCGGGCTTGGCTTGGTGGTGATTATTGTTCTTATTCTGGTTCTGACGGGGCGAGTGTGAGTCGAGTGCTCACGCCCACTCTTCCTGGCGACAGGGCGGACACGCGATACGGTTAGGGGATTCGTATGAGGCATTCGCCTTGCTCTCGATTTTTCTCAGGAGGCGCAGAAAATACGTCGCGTTCTCCATAGCTTGTTGCTCTCGACCCTCGGAGCGGTTTTCGCCGAGCTGAGCTGCCCGCGCCGCAAGGGCCATTTCCGCCTCGGCGATTCGTTGCGACATCCGAGCGGAATCATCCTCGAACAGCGCGGCCATATAAAGTTGTTTCCACTCCGCCCTACTACTAGAAGAGGGTGTGTGCGCCCTTGCTTCCATGAGTTGCCTCCAACTGAATTACGCCATCTTTACTGAAATAACAAACGTTTGGGAATACAGTAAATCCTGTATCGCAGGATTCGTTGTCGAGGGGTTCCGATTGGGTGCGATGCATATTTAGGCGTGGGCCAGATGATCAATATAAGACGTAGCGAAGAGGAGGGTTATCGCTTTGCGCTGGACGAGGCTCGCTCTCATCACAACTCCGAGGCCGAAAAAGAATTACTGTCCATCGCTCCTTATCCCGGTACAGCTGAGCTGACTTTTGGCAGAATCGGAGTGCAGCGTCAGTGGATCATGTTCTACGGTGGCCTCACTTACGGACGCACTGATTTCTCCTATGACGGAAATGCGTGGAATATTTCGCCGGATTACACGGACAAAGATCTAGACCTGGTTGATGAAGGCAGTTTGTACTCCCTGACTCATCTTTTGAAGGCCGCGGAAGAACTGAACTACGAGAATCTTGTTAATTTCAAGTGCCCAATCTTCCTTTTCGAGGGTCGGCACGATTACGCAACCTCTCATACGGTTGCTGAAGAGTGGTTCAAGCGCGTCGATGCGCCCACCAAGAAACTCGTTTGGTTCGACAATTCGGCCCACATGGTAATGCAGGAAGAACCAGGCCGTTTTCTTTATCACCTTATTACCGACCTGCGACCGAGCGCTGTGAAAGCGGGCGACGGTTCATCGATCGAATGACGTCACGCCAAGCAGCGTCAGGTTCGGTTACTTCTTGCTGGGATCGTCCGCAGGGTTCACATAGTTGAACTGCAGCGGCGACATGCCATGCACCTGAACCACCGTTGGTCCAGAAGCCATCCCGTAGTGGTGCATTTCGGGATCCAGATAAGCGAAGCTGCCAGCAGGGAAGGTCCCCATTTTAGCCACGTCGAATTTGTCCCCCATACCCACCTTGAAGCTTCCCGAGATGACGGTAACGTTCTCCCTCTTGGGATGCCAGTGAGGAGCGATCTTGTATCCGTCAGGCATCTTCAGCCAGATGGTGTAATCGCCAGTTCCGGCTGTGGGATCGCCGTCCAGCACTGCAAGCTGCGCGCCAGCGGCCACGAACGGCGGAGGCGGTCCCCACTTGATTTGATTCGGCGTAAAGGTATTCTGCGTTTTTCCTGATTGGGCAAGCAGGACGATGGTACTCATCAAGAAAGCAGCTACCAGCACTTTCTTCATAGAAACTTCCTCCTGAGAGAAACGGTTTTCAAAAATTGCATTATTTATACCAAATCGTTCGAGCTGGTTTTCGGGTAGTCGCTCAATTCGAAAAGGAAGCGAACCAAACGCGCGATTATTGCGTTGCAAAGAACGCGACGCTTCGCGCGGTCCGCCCGGATCCCTCGCTGCGCAAAGAACGCTTGCTCGGGATGAGAATCAAATATCGGTTTTCTGACCTGCTTCGCTGAGCGAGGCGAACTGGCCGTTACCTCCGTCGCAGCCCCTCCGAGAAAAAATATCTTGAATTTTGGTCACTTTTTTTCCACAACGCATCTAAATTGCCGTATTCTCACGAATGCGAACTAACTTCAGCGCAGCTTCCGGAATCTTAGTGCACCGGAAGGCCCAGAGCGAATGTAGGCGCGACGGGGTTGGCTGAGAGTGATTCGCCCAAGGGAGGAAGACATAGAAATTGGCAACAGCTAGCGCGCCACGTCAACAATTCCAGCCACCCACGATCGTCCCCCATCGGAAGAAATCGGTTCGCCTCACCTTGTGGCCACTCGTCGCCGCCACCTTTTTTATGGTGTCGGGCGGCACCTATGGTACCGAGGACATCGTGCGCGGCGCCGGTTACGGCAAGGCTATCCTTATTCTTCTTCTAACTCCGATTCTGTGGAGCCTGCCGACCGCGTTCATGATCGGCGAACTCTCCAGCGCCCTGCCTTACGAAGGCGGATACTACGCCTGGGTGCGCCGCGCCATGGGCAACTTCTGGGGATTTCAAGAAGCGTGGCTCTCGCTGGTGGCGTCGATTTTCGACATGGCGATTTACCCGACACTGTTCGTGCTCTATCTGACGCGGTTGTTTCCCTGGTTCGCTGAAGGATATCGTGGATGGCTGGTCGGACTGGCTGTCGTCGGCGTCTGTGCACTGCTGAATATCGCCGGAGTGCGCGTGGTTTCTACAACTTCTCTCTGGCTGCTCATTGTTTTGTCGGCACCGTTCATCCTGATCGTGGCTATCGCGCCCTTTAAGATCGGAGCGCTGGCTCATGCTGTGACTAAGCCGACTACGTCTTCCGTCGACATTCTCACCGGCCTACTCATCTGCATGTGGAACTACATGGGCTGGGACAACGCATCGACCATTGCGACAGAAGTCGAGCGTCCGCAGCGGACGTATCCTCGCGCCATGCTGGCCGCGGTCGTGATCGTGGCCCTGAGCTACATCGTTCCCGTGGCCGCCATGTGGATGACCGGGCTTTCGTCGAGCGCATGGGAAACCGGATTCTGGGCGGATATCGCCGGCCTGCTAGGTGGGCCACTGTTACGCGTAGGCCTCGCACTCGGCGGAATGATCAGCGGCTTCGGAATGTTCAACGCTTTGGTCATGAGTTATTCGCGTCTGCCGCTGGCCATGGCTCAGGACGGAATGCTGCCCCGCGTCTTTGGCAAGCTGCATCCTCGATCGCGGGCACCCTGGGTCGCAATTGTGGTTTGCGCCATCGGCTGGGCATTATGCCTGGGCTTGGGCTTTGAGCGTCTAGTGACCATCGACATCCTTCTCTACGGCGCCAGCCTCTCGCTGGAGTTCATCGCGCTCATCGTTCTGCGCGTGCGTGAACCTGAACTGCACCGGCCGTTCCGGGTTCCTGGCGGAATGTTCGGAGCGATTGCCGTCGGCATCGCTCCCATGCTGTTGCTTGGATTCTCTGTGGTCCGCAGCGAGACCGAGCAGGTGCTCGGTATGAGTTCTTTCGCCTTCGGAATGCTGCTCATCGCGGCCGGCGTGGTGGCCTACTTCCTCAATCACGCGCTCAAGCCCGAAGGTTGGACTCCGGCTCCGCAGGAAAAGCCTGCCGCCTAAAGAAACCCAGCCACGGATTTGCGCGGATCAGCACGGATCACAAAGAATCCGTTAGCATCCGTTAATCCGTGGCCTCTTATCTTTGTTGTAAACTCTAGGCGATGACCAAGCGCAAATCCAAGGGCGCGTACATGATTTCGGCGGTGGCTGAGATGTATGGCATCCATCCTCAGACCTTACGGCTGTATGAGCGGGAAGGGTTGCTGAAACCGTCGCGCACCGAGGGCAACACCCGGCTCTACACCGACGAGGATCTGCAGCGGCTGGATTTCATCCTGACGCTCGCCCGCGATTTGGCCGTCAACATCAGCGGCATCGCCATCATCCTCCAAATGCGCGAGCGCATGGAAGAAATGCAGCTCCAGATTCACGACTTTGTGAAGTACATCCAGGAAGAGGTGCTGGCGCGGGCCAGCGCGGCTGCCGACCCTGCTCGCGGCGCGATCGTTCCTGTGCGGAGGGCCATCGTTGCGGCACAGCAGTCTAACCGCAAGAAGTAAGTCCGCTAAACTCTAATCAAGTGCGAATTTCATCCGAACGTCTCACGGGCGAGGATGCCCGCACCTACATGGAAAATCCGGTTGAAGAGTACGCTTTCATCGGGATGCTTGCCAATGCGTGTTAAGGTCGAACTCGAAACGTCTTCTGTGAAAAACGCGGCTCAGACATCGACCGTCTTGGCAATCCTTCGCCAGATGTGTCCCCGATGCCGCGCCGCCAGAATCTTCCGCAAGTCGATCTTCACCGGATTTCCCCGCATGCAGGAACGCTGTCCGAATTGTGGACTAAAGTTTGAGCGCGAACAAGGCTACTTTCTGGGAGCCATGTACATCAGCTACGGGCTGGCTTTAATCACGATCGTGGCGCTTGCTCTTTTGCTACGGGCAGCCACTCCGTGGTCGATGCAGAGGGTGACAGTCTCGGCGATTCTGCTGTTCTTACCGCTTGCCCCGACGCTGACCCTGTTCTCGCGCGTGCTTTGGATTTATTTGGATCGGGCGATTGACCCGGAGTAGGTCTCGCCAAGGTTCTGAGATATCTACGGTTCGTAGACCGAGCTGCCCAATCCGGCCTTGCGGGCGGATTCCTGCATGTCTTGCAGCTTTTCCTTTTGCTGGTCGAGTTGCTGCTGCATGCGTTGCACACTTGCCAGCTTTTCAACTTGCATTTCATTATGCTGCGCACAGTTGTAACAACTCACTCCCGTAAAGCGGATCGAGGCATTTACTCTGTCGATTTGGTTTTGCAGAGACGCGATCGTACGTTCTTGTGCGACGATCTTTGCCTTCCACTGTTTCGCGGCGCGCATGTCGTTGGACGCCGGCATTACCGGCTCGACCGGGTGCGTGACTCTATGACGCCGGACCCGAACCGCAGGGGTTGAATCTGGTCCGTCAGTTTCTTGAATGTCCTCATTGGTGAGTGTTTTTGCTGGCGCGGACGCATCGGTTGCCAGTTTCTCCCGTTGCTCGCGGGCTACGTCTCCGAGCGATTGAGCGTGGCTGCTGGCCAGCATTAGGAACAACGCTCCTGCAAGGGCGACGATTTTGAGCGCAGGACGCACGAAGAACTCTCCATTTACGGATGCGGATTCGTCTCCCATGCTATCGCCCCCGGCTCGGGTTGACGACGTTACCGTCGTCTAGGCACCAGCGGTTTTCGGACTCGGCGAATTCAAGGTTCGTGCGAAATCGGCCGCCGTTTCGACGTTCCGAGTGGTACCATCCTTCCGACACCCATGAAAATGCCACGCTACTTCGCTGCCCTGGCTGCGTTTCTTCTGGCCTGCACCTTCGTCGCTGCCGCCCAGTCTCAGACCGGAGCAGACCATCCGATCGTGCTGCACGCGGCGCGTCTGCTTGAGGTCGAAAGCGGACGCATCGTGAAACCCGGCGAAGTGCTGGTGCAAGGCGAACGAATCGTCGAAGTCGGATCAAAAGTGGCCCACCCCGCAGGCGCAGAGATTATCGATCTGGGCGACACCACTTTGCTGCCCGGATTGATTGACGCCCACGTGCACCTGTTTCTGCATCCCGGCGCTGAAGATTTACAAACGGTGGAAGAATCGGTACCGCAACGGACCATCCTTGCCACACTTGCGGCGCGGGCCGATCTCATGGCAGGCTTTACCGCCGAGCGTGACATGGGCACCGAAGGCGCGGGCTCAGCCGACACCGCGGTGCGCAACGCCATCGATCAGGGTCTGGTTCCGGGACCTCGCTTGCGCATCAGCGGGAATGCCGTCGACATTCTCGGCGGACACGAAGACGCCAATCACTTCAATCCCACGCAACACGTGCTGTCGAACGCGACCTATGCCAACAATCCCGCGGAACTTGTAGCCGTGATCCGCGAGCAATTGAAAGAAGGCGCGGATTTCATCAAGATTTATGAGACTGGGCCGGACGTGATTCGCGACGGACGTTTCTCCACCATTTACCAGTACACAGAAGCCGAACTTAAAGCCGCCGTCGACGAAGCCGCACGCTCGGGAAAGCACGTTGCGGTTCATGCCACGGGCGAACCCGGTACGCTCTATGCAGCGCAGGCCGGAGTGGTTTCCATCGACCATGCCAACCAACTCAGCGACGAGACCATGCGGATCATGCGGGAAAAGCAAATCTTCGCGGTGCCGACCTTTACTATCTTCGAATATTTTTCGGAACATGCCCAGTCGCCCGAGCAGGGAGCGCGTGATCGGCAGATGCTCGACTTGCACGCCATCGAGTTTCACAAGCAACTCGCGGCGGGTGTCCCGATGGCAGTTGGATCGGACGTCGGACCATTTCCCCACGGCACCCAAGCCCGCGAATTAGAGTTGATGGTCAAGTACGGCATGACTCCAATCGCCGCACTGCAAGCCGATCTGCTTAACGGTGCCAAACTGCTCGGCTGGCAAGGACAGATTGGCGAGCTAAAGCCGGGATACCTCGCAGACGTGATCGCTGTCCCCGGGAATCCGTCAGAGGACATCTCCGTGCTCGAAAAAGTAAGCTTCGTGATGAAGGACGGCGTGGTGTATCGGAGATGAGCTAGTAACGTCTGTTACGATTTGTTTCATGGCGGATTTCAACGAGGCCCTTAAAAATGCCGAACGCGGAAGCGTTGTCAGTCAAGGGTATGTGGGCTGGTGCTACCTATATGGCCGGGGAACAGATGTTAACTACCCAGAAGCTTTGCGATGGCTTTCGGCGGCCGCATACGAGGGCCGTGCTTCGCGTGCGTTTGTTCATCTTGGCGACATGTATGCACAGGGTCGAGGGGTGGTGAAGAGCGTCAGCGAAGCGGTTAGGCACTACAAGGCGGTCGTTGACAGTGAGCTGCGAGCACAATTGGCGCTGGCGCGTCTTTACTCCCAAGGAGACGCCTCTACCCTCAATCCAAACGAGGCTTCAAAGCTCTATTCCTCTCTTGCCGACTGCAATCACGTGCACGACGATCCTGCCGTCGCAGCATTCGCCGGTGCCCTCACCGGTGCCGAAGTGGAAGAGGCAAAGGCGCACACTCGAAAACGCTGATCTTTGACTGGCTCCGTCTGACGTACTATTTCACTTATACCGACCACAGCCCGGCGGTCATTTTTTCTTGGCATGACCAGGATGGCTTCTACCCCGAGCGGCCGAGCACCTGGCGCAAGATCATATCAATCTCTCTGCGCGATTGCCGGATCTCCTGGATCTCGTAGCGCCAGCGTTGGATTTCCATTTCTTTTTGATGGAGGTAGGCTTCGTGCCTCTTGTGAAACAAGGCCATGGCCTCATCCTCGCCGCGAATTGCGGGCGTGGCCAGGGGATTGAAGTTGGCTCCAACTTCCACCGGCTGCACTTCTGCTAAGCCTGCGTCGCCAGCCATTTCGGCAGAATCTGATTCGACATTTTCAGCGTCTTCGTTCGGCAGTAGGCCTAGAAATTCCAGCCCGAAACAATATCCATTCCGATCGCGCACCGATGCGGCTACACGCAGGCGATTGAAAGTCTGAAACTCGACCTCCATCAGATCGCCCGGCTGCAGCGGCACTCCGCCGTAGAGAGCCATGCCTCCGCGGCTGATCTCGGTGGTTAGGCCGGGTACAACGATTTCTGAAACGTCGTTAGGGGTAATGATGCGGACAGGCAGCTTCACCTGATGTCGTGGCCAACGGCGAGTGTTGGGGGAAACCATCGCTGTTTAGTGCATGTACCGAATGAAATAAAATGCGCAGCCCACACCAAGTATTCCAAAGGCAAGCGCACCGGTCGCAAACTTGAGCATACGTCGGCGCGGCCGATTCTCGCCGCTCGATGCTGCCCTCAGTTTCTCCATCCACTTTTGTTCGGCAGCGTCTTTGTTTAAGAGGTGTTGGTTCAGAGTTGATTGGATCGCCGCTCCCAATCTGCGGCGATCGTCGACAGGAAGCGAAACAAACCGAAATGGTTGTTGCGTGCCGGTCATCGGGCTGAGCATTTCCGCCGCGCCCAGCACGGGTCCCGTGTGAGTCAGGAACATCACCTTCACCTGCGAGCCCTGATTAATCGGCCTGGGCAGGGAAAGCAATCCACCGTTCACGGAAAGGACCTGAAGTTTGCCGGAAGCGCGTTGACCATCCTGAAATCGAAGCACCGCGGGAGTGAAGTCTGCGAGGTTGATTCGCGGTGCGCGCAGTTGAGCGTGCAGTTGGGAGAGGCCGTTCATGTCCATGCCAGTATCGTCCCCATCTGGAGGGGAGCGGGAGATTACGAAAGGTGTTGTACGGATTCCATCCGCTGAATTCAGACCTGCGGACTGCTTTCGTAATCTGCGCGGGACTCGGGCCGCGTGAGATAGTGGAAGCGTAATGGCAGACTTCCCCCACCCCGGAAGAAAAATCCGCGCCCCTCGCGTCAACCTGTGGGGAAATGTTTCCGCAAGCATTCAGCTCGAAAATGGACGCCTATGCTGGGCCAAGACGCTTCGGCTTTCCATCACCGGTGGTTTGCTCGAGCTGCCTAACTGCCTGGACGAGGGAGTCTCCGTTAGCCTGACCTTGCACCTGGGCTCCCGCCCGGTGCGCGGTAAGGCGTCGATGTTGTTCCCGATGAGGGCCACGCAGGGATATTTGCAGCCTTTCCGCTTCACCGAAATGCGTGATGAAGAATGCTGCGCACTGGATGTGGCTATCCGCGAACTACTCAAGCAGGCCCGGCCGTTTTCAAACGGACGCCGCAGTTTCGGTTTCCGTCCAGCCCGATTCCTCGAATCGTCCTAGCCCATCAAGAAGCGTCTAGCCCCAAGCGTGATCCGCGAAGAATGGCGGAAGCGAGTGGGAGTCGAACCCACCGGCGACATCAGAGATGCCGCCCAACGGTTTTGAAGACCGTGACGATCACCGGACCACATGCGCTTCCGTGCCGCGGGGCCAATTTATGACGTGCTTCCATGTTAGCTGGGCGAGGGGTTGGCTGCAAAACGTTCCACGTGGAACATTTTGTACTGGCTAATTTATATGTGCGGTTATATACATACATCCATATGAAACGACGAACGAGAGTTCCTAAAGGTCAGATTGCCAGGTTGAAAGCATCGGCCAGTGAAGCAAAGCGCGCGCACGACGTAAGCGCCGAGGTGGGAACGTGGTACAGGCCGATCAAGAAGCCGGTCACGCTGCGTATCGATGCCGACGTGCTCGCATGGTTCAAGAAGCAAGGGAGCGGCTACCAGACGCGGATCAATCAAGCGTTGCGCAGAATGATGCTGGACGAGCAGAAAGAATCCAAGGGGTGAAAAGCACGGATGAGCCCGGATTCTCACGGATCAGGGCTCAACCCCACAGCCTGGATATTTGACCCCCATTTATCCGGGCTATTCCACGGCAACAAGCCTCGCGTAGTGGGAGTGTCACGCCACACGCTCTCAGATTACTTCGGCTGAGGGACGATTCGGAGATAGGGCTTGGGCGACTTCCAGCCTCCGGGATATTTCTGCTGGGCCTCATCGTTCGAGACTGATGGCAGAATAATGACATCCCCACCTTGCTTCCAGTTCACGGGCGTAGCGACCTTGTGCTTGGCGGTGAGCTGCATGGAATCGAGGACGCGCAGAACTTCATCGAAGTTGCGGCCAGTGCTCATGGGATAGATGAGCATCAACTTGATCTTCTTGTCGGGGCCGATGACGAAGACCGTGCGCACGGTGGCGTTGTCGGCAGCGGTGCGCCCTTCGGAGGTTTGTCCGCTCTCGGCAGGCAACATGTTGTAGAGTTTCGCGATCTTGAGTTCAGTATCGCCGATCATCGGGTAGTTCACCTTGTGTCCCTGGGTCTCCTCGATATCGGCGGCCCACTTGCTGTGGTTGGTCACGGGGTCGACACTGAGTCCGATGATTTTCGTGTTTCGTTTGGCGAACTCCGGCTGAAGACCGGCCATGTAGCCGAGTTCGGTGGTGCAGACGGGCGTGAAATCTTTGGGATGCGAAAACAGGACGGCCCAGCCGTCCCCGATCCATTGATGAAAATGGATTGTGCCCTGGGTGGTCTCGGCGGTGAAATCGGGGGCCGTGTCGTTGATGCGAAGAACCTTGGTTGCAGTTTCGGTCAAAGTATCTGTGCTCATAATTAATCTCTCCTTAGTGAATAGGGTTAGTCGGGACCCGCCGCGGCTTTTAAGGTAGTGTCTCAGTCATAAAAAGGAAACCCACCTTCAGTTCGTCAGGTGGGTGTGAGAGAACCAGTCCGCACTACCCACACGCAAAGGCCGACACACAACAACGAAGAGGCCGAAGCGTGGAGCGGAAGCTCATACATTAATACACTCATCAGGATACGCGGCAGCTAGAATCCAGTCAACGGCTGCGGAAACATCAGCCACCACAAAGGACATGAAGGTCCGCAAAGGAAAACTTAAGTGCCGCAAGTCTACATTCATGCCAGACGGTACAATTATCGAACAATGGCGGAACTACGGCGGCTTCAGTTCGTGCACTTGGACGTCTTCACCACGCGGGCTTTTGAGGGAAATTCTGTCGCGGTCTTTCTCGACGGCCGCGGCCTCAGCGACCAGGAAATGCAGGCACTGGCGCGGGAGATGAATCTGTCTGAGACCACATTTATTCTGCCACGCGAGCCATCGATCGAACGGGAGCGCGGTGTGCGAGTGCGAATTTTCACGGTGCAGGAGGAGTTGCCGTTCGCGGGTCACCCGACCCTAGGAACCGCATTTCAATTACGTGGGTCGTCGGGTGCCCGTGAAATCGTGCTCGACCTCAATGTGGGCAAGGTTCCAATACAGTTTGAGGAAAAGCCTGGACAGCCGGTTTTCGGCGAGATGACCCAGGTCAATCCCGAGTTCGGTCCGCGGCATGATCGCGAAGCCGTGGTGCGTGCGATTGGTCTGCGGGACGGCGATACCGACCCTTCCCTGCCCATTGAGACAATTTCCACTGGCCTGCCCTTCACCGTGGTTCCGCTGCGAGGACTGGAGATCATGCGCAATCTCCGTGTGGACATAAAAGGCTCAGAAGAATATCTGGAGCGTTCGGGAGGAAAGTTTTTCTATTTCGTCAGTCGTGAGACGGTGGACCCCGCAGCCCGACTGCACGCGCGAATGATATTTTACAACGGCGAGGATCCAGCGACGGGATCCGCGGCGGGATGCGCGGCGGCATGGATGGTCGCGAATGGCGTCGCACAACCGGAGGAGCGCGTATTGATCGAACAAGGAGTGGAGATGAAACGTCCCAGCCGAATTTTTGTGCGCGCGTCACGGCGGGATGACAGAGTGGTTAATGTGCGTGTCGGTGGAAATGTTGTCGAGGTGATCCGCGGAGAAGTTACTTTCTGAGAGCGCAGTGCGCAAATGTGCAGGAAAAATGACGCCATGCACAAGTGCAGAGATTTTTCAATGGTTCGATTCTCCCATTAGCATCGGCGGCACTTTACATCTGATGAGTTCGCCTTTACGATTCTTCTCGCTCTGAATTCTCTATCAGGAAAGTTTTCGGATTTCCCCGGGCTCACGGGCTGGACTGGCATGTCGTTTCGGAAACAAGAATGAAACCAAAAAGAACCATCCTCTGCGTCGACGATAACGAACAGTCGCTCTCCATCCGTAAGGTTATGCTGGAAACGCGGGGCTATCGCGTGGTCTCTTGCACCGGCGGCGAGGAAGCCCTGGAGCGATTCAAGAAGGGTGGTGTCGACCTCGTCCTGACCGATCTGATCATGCCTGGGCTGGACGGAACCAAGCTGATCGAAGAGATCAAAGGCCTTTCGCCACAGACTCCAGTAATTCTTTTGTCGGGCAAGGTCAAAATCTACGATCGTGACAGCAAGGCTGACGTTTTTCTGCCGAAAGGAATGTACGCGCCCGCTGAGTTGCTGGAGCGCATCCGCTTATTGCTGGTTCGGAAGCGCGGTCCGAAGCGTGCGCCCGCGCAAATAGCGCCATCTCCTTCTCAAACCAGCGCAGCCTGATCTAATTGAACAGTGAATGGGAGCTTCGTGCTTAGAGCGATTCTTTTGATCACGACGCTTTCGGCTTCCAGTCTGGCCAGCGCTCAGAAATACACCGGCCCAAGATGCCTTGGGCCCTATTGCCTCAACCGGGACGCAGTGATCAGCCAGTTGATCAAGCAACTGGGGCCGGCGCCAAGGAACTCTGAATTCGCGCCGTATTGTTACGAATCTCAGGATCATGGAGTGTTTCTTTACTTACTGTCCGCTGAGGGAGTTCCTCCCACTGTCGACGCCGCTTTACTTTCCGATTTTCCAAACTGCATGCACATGGCGACAGCGTCGACGGCCGACAATCTGAACCGATGGAGAACTCCCGAAGGAATCGGGCTTGGAAGCTCGGAGCAAGATGTCTTGCACGCCTACGGAAAGCCTTCGCGGGAGGGAAAACCGGATTCCAAGACGTACCGGGAGCTTGTCAAAGGCTACCAAAAGGGCGACACGTTGCCAGACCTGGGTGAAAAAGAACTGCAGTACGGGGCGGGAGCGGCGATGGGAGATCTCAGCTTAGCCAAGTTTGGGATACGTAACGGGAAGGTATCTTACATCTGGTTGTCCTATAGGGACTGACTCCTGGCCTTCGCGCATGACCAGAGAAGCGGCGCCGGTAACTCTCGAACTTCTTCTTGCCAGACATTTTCGGTATTTGAGTAGCGTGCGCAAAACAGCAGGTCCCTCCACTTCGCTACTTATTCCCTTCGCGAATGAGAGGCTCCGGTCGGGATGACAATGTTAGCCGGCTAAGGAAACTGTATACCGCGAGGGTCTGCTGGCGACTCGGGCTTCGTGTAATATCGATTATTTGGATGGCAGTTCTCATCGAAGCCGTGGATGTGCACAAGACGTACCGCGTGGGCAAGGTGGAAGTGCCCGCGTTGCGCGGGATTTCCTTCAGCGTGCAGAAGGGTGAGTTCGTGAGCGTGGTCGGCCCTTCGGGTAGCGGCAAGTCGACGCTTTTTTATCTTTTGGGTGGTCTGGCTCGCGCTGACTCGGGCCACGTAATCATCGATGGAGACGACTTCGCGCAACTTTCTGATGCGGAACGCACCCGCTTGCGTAAACGCAAAATCGGATTCGTATTCCAGAAGTTCAACCTGCTGCCCACACTCGATGCGCGTTCGAACATCAATATCGCGGTGGACATTGCCGGGGCTAATGGAAATCGCGATGCGGCGTATTTCGACAAGATCGTGGGCCTGCTGGGTTTGGAGAAACGCCTGCAGCATCGGCCCTCGGAGCTGTCTGGAGGCGAACAGCAGCGGGTCGCGCTGGCACGGGCGCTGATCAACAAGCCGGCGATCGTGCTGGCAGACGAACCCACGGGCAATCTGGATTCGAAGAACTCGGTGATTGTCCTCGATGTGCTGCGGCACTCAAACCGGGAACTCGGCCAGACCGTGCTCATGATTACGCATAACCCGGAGGCTGCCAGCTATGGGGACCGTATTATTCACATGCGCGATGGCGAGATCGTGACGCCGGAAAAAGATCCGCAGTGGACCGGAGCAAAGAACTAATCAGTCACGCAAGTTGGTTCGCCGTTATCTGGAGATAAGTAGCATGGACGATTTGAAAAAACCGATATTGCCGGGCAAGGGGGCTTCGGACTATGAGCGTTACTTGCACACGGATGAGTTGCTGGCGCTGCAAAAGCTTCCCGAAGACTTTCTGCATAAAGATGAAATGACGTTTCAGGTGGTGCATCAAGCCTCTGAGCTGCTGCTGAAAGGGATTGCGTGGGAACTGGACCGCGCGAGGCTGCACATCGACGAAGGTGAGTTCTCGAATGCTGCGCGTTTGATTCGCCGCGCCAACCAGATGCTGGAGTATCCGATTTCCATGCAGCATGTGCTGGAAACCATCACCCCTTATGACTACCACATTATCCGCGCTGGATTAGGACACGGGAGTGGGTTGGATTCGCCGGGATTTCTTTCCATGCTTCATATTGGCCCTCGGCTTGGCGAAAGTTTCCATGCCCAACTGCGCAAAGCGAACCTCAGCGTGGATGACGTTTACCGGCGGCATGATGAATTCTTCGGCCTGCACGATGTGGCGGAATGTCTTCTGGATTTTGACGAACGCATACACCTTTTTCGCTTTCATCATCTCAAACTGGCGCAGAGAATTATCGGCGGCGGCGTGATCGGCACGATGGGAACGCCGGTCGAGGTTCTCCATCAAAGGATGGAGCACCTTTTCTACAAGGAACTCTGGGATGTGCGAAACCAGATCACGGCCAAGGCGAACGAAGCCATGCTGAAGCCTAAGGCGGGCTGCGCGTACTAAATTCTGTGGTAGCCAATGGTCATGGCGCGAATCGTCATCTTGGGTTGCGCACGCAGCGGCAAGACTACGTTGGCGCGACAGCTTGGCGAACGAACAGGCGCGCCCGTTATCTGTCTGGATGCCATCTGGCAGCCTCCTCGGCAAGAGAAAGACGTTCCCACTTTTCGGACCTTGCTAGAGAAAGCACACGCGGGAGACGAGTGGATTAGCGACGGTAATTTTGCCGTGGCGAGCTTCGATATCCGATTGCCGCGGGCCACTCTGGTGATTTGGCTCGAAGGTTCAAAAGTATCCTGTGCATGGCGTGCAATCACGCGGGTGTTGAAAAGCGGTGAAGCGCATCGGGTCGGCAAGCTCGGCGAGGTGCTGGCCTTCATCCGGAAATTTGACCGGGTCAACCGGCCGCGCATTGAAGCGCTTAGAGTTCGTTATGGACCGGACGTGCCGGTCCGTAGATTGACTGGCAGGCGCGACGTTGCGGAGTTCCTTACTTCTTACGATCAGGGCGCTCAGCGTTGAATGGCAATAGCGTTCGAGGCGAGCTCGCCGTTGCTGTGAAGTGTCGGCTTGTTTATAATCGAGGCTGCCGAGCGGGAGTAACTCAGTGGTAGAGTGCGACCTTGCCAAGGTCGAAGTCGCGGGTTCAAATCCCGTCTCCCGCTCCAGATTTTTGTTGCCTGCACCAGATTCGTCAACCACAAAGGACACGAAGTTACACAAAGCACCCTCGGCATCCTCGCTGGAACTTGGGCCATCGCGGAAAATCAAGTAACATAAATAAATGCCCAATCGTTTTTGTCTCAATCATGCGGAGGGTCCTGATCCCGCATGAAGTCTTCCAATTTGCACTTCAAGACCTACCTGTTGATCCTGTTGATGGTGATCTTTGGCCCGCTGGGTAATGTGCTGCTGGGAAAAGGCATGAAGCGGATTGGCCCGACGAGCTTGGGAACGCCGGCCGAGACGATTGATCTGCTGGCTCGCGTGCTCACCTCGGGCACGATCTGGCTGGGCATCGGGTCTCTGATTACGTTCTTTGTGGCGTACACGCTGGTGCTGTCGTGGGCAGATTACAGCTACGTGCAACCAGCGTCGGCGGTGGCGTACGGAATGGTGGCCCTGCTGGCTCATTTCATGCTGCGCGAAGTAGTCACCCCTCTGCGATGGCTGGGCGTGCTGGTCATTTGCCTTGGCGTGCTGGTGGTTGGACACACGCCGCCGCGCACCACGGAGTCGAGCTAAGTGCGCGAGGTTATTTTTTATCTGCTGATTATTGGCGCCGGGACGGGAGGCGAGCTCTGCATCAGCCGCGCCATGAAAGCAGTGGGCGAGGTCAAGGACTTTCGGCCGGCGGCGCTGATTGGCGTTTTCGCGCGTGCGTTGCGAGTCCTGTGGATGTGGGTCGGGGTGACGCTGATGGGGACGGCGTTCTTCGCGCTGTTGGCTGTTCTATCGATGGAAAATGTCAGTTTAGTGGTTCCGGTTACGGCACTGAGCTACGCTGGCGGCGCTTTGGGTGGGAAATTCTTTCTTGGCGAACGGGTCACCCGCAGGCGATGGGCGGGCGTCCTATTGGTGTGTGTTGGCGTGGCCTTGGTGATCATGGGCCGGCGGTAAAGTAGGCTCGGACTTTTGATTGTGCATCATAAAAAAGGTAGGATTGCGTTTCATCCTAAACAGCTAGCGATGCCTTGTTTCTGCGGAACCGCGGACTTCGCGGGCCGATCTGCAGGCTGATTTCGCGAAATGGGAGAGGTGCACGCACTTGTGTGGAATCGTCGGTTTCACCCACAAACGTTGGGCGCCTGATCCCGATCGTATTCGGAAGGCTACCGCTGCCCTGATTCACCGCGGCCCCGACCAGCAAGGCGTGCTCCAGTCGAGCGTGTGCTCGATAGGGGCGACGAGGCTGAAGATTATCGACCTCGGCTCCGGCGATCAGCCTATCCTGTCAGAAGATGGCGATGTAGCCATCGTGTTCAACGGCGAAATCTACAACCACCAAGAGCTTCGGCAAGAACTAGAAGCCTTGGGTCACCGTTTTTATTCGCACTGCGACACGGAAACGGTTCTTCACGCATTTCTCGAATGGGATACAGAATGTTTCGCACGTTTGCGCGGCATGTTCGCTATCGCGTTGTGGACAAAATCGACCAAGCGGCTGGTGCTGGCTCGCGATCGGATGGGGATCAAGCCGCTTTACTTCGCGCGACGTGGAGACGATTTATTCTTCGGCTCCGAACTGAAGGCGATCCTGATCCATCCTGAGATTGAGCGGCGGTTGAGCTTGGACGGACTCGATTGCTATCTGTCGTTGAATTATGTGCCGTGTCCGTGGACGCTGGTCGAGGGCGTCGAAAAACTTCCCCCCGGGCAATGGCTGGAGTGGAAGGATGGCAAAGTTTCTTCCCAACCGTACTGGCGTTTGCCCCTGGGCGTCGTTCGTGAACGGACGCTGGAATCTGCGAAGGAGGAACTCGACGGTCTTTTACGGCAGTCGATCCGCGAGCACCTGATTTCCGATGTCCCTCTGGGCATGTGGCTTAGCGGAGGGATCGATTCGTCTACGATTTTGCACTACGCGGCGACTGAATCCGGTACGCCACTGAAGACCTTCTCGATTTCGTTTCAAGGGCGGAGTTTCGACGAAACTGCATACATTCGCGAGGTTGCGCAATGCTACCAGACGGAGCACGCGGAACTGGATCTCAATCCGGAAGTTGACCTGCGGAGTGCGATCGAAGAGTTTGCCTACTACTCGGATGAACCTTCCGCAGACGCCGGAGCTCTTCCCGTTTGGTTCCTATCCAAGCTGAGCAGGACTAAGACGACGGTTAGCTTGAGCGGCGAGGGCGCCGACGAACTGTTTGGCGGCTATCTCACTCATCGAGCGAATCGTTTGGCGGCGCTCGCTAGAAGATTGCCTCGGCAAGCTCTGCAACTGGTGCTCGACGCGTTGCAGATGTGGCCGGTTTCCGACGAGAAAATCAGTTTCGAATATCAGTTGAAACGATTTCTCGAAGGTTCGCTGATGACCTTCGATCGCGCACACGTCTACTGGAACGGGACATTTTCCGAGGAGCAGAAGGCCAATCTACTGCGCTCCGAACTCCCGCCCGCACTCGACCGTATTTTGGGCGAACTCCGCGATCGGTCTCCGGCGCACGATGATCTGGCGCCGTTTTTGTGGTTCGATCAAAGATATTTTCTTCCTGACGATATTCTGAACAAGGCGGATCGCATGAGTATGGCGCATTCTTTGGAAGTGCGGCCGCCGTTCCTTGATCATCGCATCGTGGAATTTGCCGCTTCCCTGCCCGCATCGCTGAAGATTCGTGGCTCGCGGCAGAAAGTTTTGCTGAAGGAATTGATGCGCGACAAACTGCCGGCATCGGTGCTTCGACGGAAGAAGGTCGGATTCGATATTCCTGCCCACGATTGGCTTCGAGGGTGTCTGCGCCCGTTCATGCAGCAAGTTTTGATGGACGGTGTGTCGGTTCACGGGGAGCTTTTCCGGCAGGACGTAATCGAGAGGCAGATTCAAGATCACATGGAGAGACGAGCGAATGTTGGATACCACCTATGGGGATTGATGGTGCTGTTTCTGTGGATGACAAAGTGGGGCATTCAGGCAGCAGCGCCCCGAGAGACGAGTCTCTGGATACAGGAAAAAACTGGTACCTATATCTAGGCGTGTTGCTGGTTGCGGGGGCTGTCTACCTTGGGTGCATTGTTTCTCCTCCGTCTCTCATGGATGATGTAGACGCCGTGCAGGCGCAGATTGCGCGGAACATGCTGACTTCAGGCGACTGGGTCACGGCGCGGCTGGACGGGGTTGTCTATCTGGAAAAAGCTCCCTTGATTTACTGGGCGATGGCTACTGGCTACGCGATTTTCGGCGTACACGACTGGGTCGCGCGTATACCGGTCGCGTTGTCGGCCATGGCGCTTTGCCTGTTGACGGCGGCTTTCGGCGCATGGGCTTTCGGCAAGCGTGCGGGATTCTATGCTGGTCTGTGCATGGCCACGTGCATTGGGCTGTTTTTGTTCACCCGGGTTCTGATCCCTGATGTCATGCTGACCTTCACGGTCGCTCTGGGCATGTGGGCCTTTCTTCGCGCTCTGGACGAAGAGGAACCTCATCCGCGATTTTGGGCTTTTGTGCTGGCCGCGAACCTCGGGCTGGGTCTCCTGCTGAAGAGCTTGATCGGTGTGCTGTTTCCGTTGGCGGCTGGTGTCATTTATCTTTGGATCACGCATCAGCTCTTTTCTGCCAACACCTGGCAGAAGCTGCGCCCCTTCAGCGGATTGCTAATCATGCTGTTGATCGCCGCGCCCTGGCATATTCTGGCTACGCTGCGCAATCCTCCTTACTTCGACTTCACGCTGCACAGCGGGCCCGGGCAATATCACGGGTTTCTCTGGTTCTTCTTCATCAACGAGCAACTGCTCCGCTTTCTGAACCTGCGCTATCCGCGAGATTACAACACTGTCCCGCGCCTTTACTTCTGGCTGTTGCATTTGGTTTGGCTGTTTCCTTGGAGTGTTTATCTTCCGGCCATTACCAAGCTTTCCTTTAAACCCGTCGATCGTGCGGGACGAACCCGGCTTCTGGCGCTCTGTTTGACGGGCTTTGTGCTGATCTTCTTCACGTTCTCGACGACGCAGGAATACTATTCGATGCCCTGCTATCCCGCTCTGGCTCTGCTGTTAGGTTCGGCGATGGCGATGGGAGGAGACTGGATTAACCGTGGTACGCGCGCGCTTACCGTGATTGCCACGTGTGCGGGGCTGATTACCTTGTCTCTGTTTTTTCTCACCCGCGACCTTCCCGCGCCCGGAGACATTTCCCAGGCGCTGAGCCAACATCCCGGCGCCTATAAGCTTTCGCTGGGGCACATGCAGGACCTCACACTGGCCTCGTTTGCGTATCTGAGGACGCCTCTACTAGTGGCAGCAATTGCCTTTTGCCTTGGCGCGCTGGCGATCTGGAAATTCACCAACCAGCGCGCATTTCTTGCGGCTGCGCTGATGATGGTTCTGTTCTTCCATGCCGCCCGCATGGCTATGGCTGTGTTCGATCCGTTTATGTCCTCGCGGCCGCTGGCGGAGGCGCTTTTGAAATCGCCGGATGGCACACTGATTATCGATCACCACTATTACACGTTCTCTTCCATCTTCTTCTACATGAACCGCACCGCGCTGCTTCGCAACGGCCGATTCTTCAATCTGGAATATGGGGCCTACGCTCCCGGCGCGCCCGATGTGTTTATCGACGATGCGCAATTCAAGAATCTCTGGCTCAAGCCGGAGCGCTCCTACATCGTGGCCAAGCAAAGCGTGGTGCCTCAACTGGAATCGCTGGTGGGCGCGGCGGACCTGAACCTGGTGGCGGAAAGCGGCGGCAAGGTCGTTCTAACTAATCATCCCATCGCTATTTCTCGGGGCGAAACCCCAACGACGTCAGCAGTGTTTTAAAATGTTTGTTAACCTCAAGTATCGGAAAACGTGGGGCAGGACAAAAAACTGTTCGACCCTAGTCGTTTCAGGTGCATCTCAGTTCGGTAAGGGTGGCGAATTTTACCTTAATCATTTTCAGTAAATATTACGGCGAGGGGGCCAAATGAGAGTTGCGGTGCTGGGTGGCGATGGCTACTGTGGTTGGGCAACCGCTTTATATCTGTCGAGCAAGGGTCATTCCGTTGCGATAGTCGATAATTTCTCGCGTCGCCAATGGGACCATGAACTTGGTGTGCAAACCCTGACGCCAATTCTCCCGCTCTCCGATCGTCTCCGAGTCTGGCAGGAGCTGACCGGAAATACCATCGAGCTCTTCGTTGGGGACGTAACGGAGTACGACTTTCTATCCTCCGTCGTTCAGGATTTCGAGCCGGAGGCCGTAGTCCATTTTGCCGAGCAGCGCGCCGCTCCTTATTCCATGATCGACCGCAAACATGCGGTATTCACTCAGGTAAACAATGTCGTCGGAACTCTCAATCTGCTATTCGCACTGCGCGAGTTTCAACCCGATTGTCACCTCATCAAGCTCGGCACCATGGGCGAATATGGCACGCCGAATATCGACATTGAAGAAGGCTACATCACGATCGAGCACAATGGGCGGCGCGATACCGTGCCATATCCCAAGCAGCCGGGCTCCTTTTATCACCTTTCGAAGGTGCACGACAGCCACAACATCATGTTCACCTGCAAGGCATGGGGACTGCGCGCCACCGACCTCAATCAAGGCGTAGTGTACGGAACCATGACCGACGAAGTAGCCTTGAGCGAAGCCCTCATCAATCGCTTCGACTACGACGAAGTCTTTGGCACCGTGCTCAATCGCTTCTGCGTTCAGGCGGCTATTGGACACCCGCTCACCGTGTATGGCAAGGGCGGACAAACTCGAGGGTTCCTGGATATCCGCGACACTGTTCGCTGCGTCGAAATCGCCTGCTTGAATCCCGCGGCGCAAGGGGAATGCCGTGTTTACAACCAGTTCACCGAGCAATTTTCGGTTCTGGACCTAGCCAGACTGGTACAAACCGCTGGCGAAAAGCTGGGCCTGAGCGTCGAAGTCGAACACCTACCCGATCCGCGCGTCGAGGCACAGGAGCATTATTACAACGCGAAACACTCGAAGCTGATTGAACTCGGCCTGGAACCGCATTTGCTTTCCGACTCGCTGTTGGACTCGCTGATGAATGTGGCGCTGCAATATCGCGAGCGGATCGATGCGAGCGTGATGTTGCCGCAGATCAACTGGCGGCAACCCCGCAACCAGCGCCGGGCGCAAAGCAGCGGAGAACCCGTGGCCGTAGTTGAACCATCGCTTGAAATCGTGGGCGGATCGGCCGGGAAGAGCAATGGAAGTCGTCGCACGACAAAGGGGGGACGCGGCGAACTACGGAGCAAAGTAGGACGCTGACGCCAAGCCGACTCAGGCGGCCGGCTCAACGCTGGGTGGATTCACCGGCACGAGCCGTCCGTCGCGGATGTAATATTCTCCATCCCGCCAGCGAATGCTGTTGCGGGCAAAACTGGTTAGCCAAATAAGAAAAGCCAAGCCATCCCAGACAGGAATCAGTCCTAACTTCTTCCAGAGCGAACTTTGCTTCAAACCCCATATGCCGACCATCCACGTCATAGCCAAGCGCAGACCTAGGTACGCACCGAGATAACCAAGCGCAACCCCTGCTGACGGATGGATAGCTATCGCCACCAAAGACCATGGCAGCCCCTGAGTGAGAAGCAATCCGAGATGTCCCCAAGGCCGCATATGGCGCATGACCACAATCCAGCGCAGACGCTTATGGAAGAGGTCGCGCAGGGATCCGTAATCGGCGACCGTCGAAATCGTATAGGGTAGGAGTTCAACTTGGTAGCCCTGTTCAGCAATGAGGCGGCCTACGAGCAGATCATCGGCGGGGCGGTTATCAATCGCTTGGTAGCCGCCGAATCCAGCCAATCGTGTGCGCGTCGTGGCGATGGTCGGCCCCAGCGCAAACTTCACTCCGTCGAGCTGACGCGCGACAAGGATGCCAGCGTAGAAATCTGAAAACATCCCAATCGTCTGCAGGCTGTCAGTCAGGGTTTTATCTTCGATCGGCGCATAAAAACAGGTCACAGCGCCCACCTTAGGACCTGCCAGTGGAGCAACCACGGTCCGCAGGTAGTCGGGCCGCACCCGAACATCACTGTCGCTAATGACAACCACTTCGTGCTGAGCTTCACTGACCAACCGGGCCAGCTTGACTACTTTATCGTTCGACCCCCTTCCGCCTGAGCCGAACAGCACCCGAATGCGACGTTCGGGAAAATCGTGAGCCAGCTTTTGCAATACGGGGAGAACCGGGTCATCCTCGTTGCCCACACAAAAGAGCACCTCGTAATCGGGATAGTCTTGCTTGCAGAAACTGGCGAAGTTCTCGTAAGCGTCAGGATCAAGCCCGCGAATCGGCTTCAGATTACTCACGGGTGGGGTGAAGTTATGATTGGCGACGCTTCGCGGCCCAGTACGCCGAAAGAATTGCCACGAACTGAACAGCGCAATCAGATAGTAGATGAATGGGATGGCGGCGACGGCAAGAACCACATCGCTGATACTGGGAATCATCGGTCTCCTCGCGTGTCGAAGACAAACCGCATCGCCAACGAGACCGAGGGGGAGGCCACGTTTCGGACCCAGACGCCTCTGTAGCAACAAATAAGGAGCAGGTCCGGCGTTCGTCGTGCTGTTTTGTAATCCGGATATCTCAATTGCGAGCCGTGTTCAAACCGTTCTCGCCCTTGCCGATCCAAGCAAAAGCTTTCGTATGCAACACTTAGCTAAGCGATTTCCGCCCATCCAGCGTTGGTCGGACGCTCAAGCTATCCTCAGCATCCCTGAAGTAAGCGCCGGTGATGCTCGATTCTCCGCAAATCGAACAGGATGGAGCGGGAACTATAACTATACAATGCTCGCCTGCATTCGCATAGACAGGTTAGGTTAAACCCGCCTGCTCGCTCTGGGATCCGCCGGACTCTCGATCTGGCGGCGGGAGGAGTTGACTGTTTGCTCCGCAATAGACCCGCGAACCGAACCGATGCACCCACGCGCTGCCCGCATCCGGTTGCGAATCGGATCAAGCGCTTCGCGCGTTACGAGTAGACTTTTGCTCCATATCACGCTAATTTAATTCATAGGGCGCGGTACCCAAGTGGTAAGGGAGAGGTCTGCAAAACCTTTATGCGTCGGTTCGATTCCGACCCGCGCCTCCAATCTTTTCACGCAGTGCGATCCAACCTGAGCCCTCTTAGACATCTTTACGGCTCGTGCGCGATTCGCTAGGGATCGGCGCGACTGACAATTCCCCTGCGGCCCCGCCTTCCTAAAGTTCTGTCATCCCGCGCCGATATAACCCAAAGCGAACGCTTAATTGCGTTGCGCCGGGTACAGCCTTATGCCGATACGTGCTCTTATCATCGACGACTCCTCGGTCATGCGAAAGATTGTGGAGCGTTCACTACGCCAGGCGGGCATCGATCTGGCTCCGGTCCTGGAAGCCGGAAACGGGGCGGAGGCACTGGTTGTCCTTCAGGAGAATCAGGTCGATCTGATCCTTTGCGATGTCAACATGCCGGTCATGGACGGACTGGAATTCATCAAGCAGCTTCCGGGCGTGCCTAACGCAAAAGACGTCCCAGTGGTCATGATTACAACCGAAGGCAGTGAGTCGCACGTCGTCCAGGCCTTGTCCTCGGGCGCGCGTGGCTACATTCGGAAGCCATTCACGCCGGAGCAGGTTCGGGAACATGTGGTGCCGGTTCTGGCAGGTAAGTCATGAACTCGCACAGTCCGGTACTGGCCGCCAACCGCAACCACGAAAGTTGGACTCCCCTCCTCGAAATGGCGGTGCGGGAAGTCTTTGAACTCATGCTGGGCTGCCAATTGACCTCACCGATAGATGGCGAAGAAACAGCGCCGGACTACACCGCCATGGTAGGCCTAGCTGGGCATCTGTGCGGACTGCTCAGCGTCCGCTGCCACGGGAAAGCGGCCGCGCTGATGGCCTCCAAAATGTTGGGCGTGGACCTGGACAAGGTCGGCCCCGAAGTCTCGGACGCGCTCGGCGAAGTTTGCAATATGGCGGCTGGTAACTTCAAAAACAAGATTGCCGGTCTGGCGGAAGGTTGCATGCTCTCCCCGCCCACGGTGGTCACCGGCAGTGACTATACGCTTCACTCTTCGTCTGACTCCCCTACCATTGAGGTCAGGCTGTTCTTTGAGGGCATGCTGATCGTGATCTCGCTTCAGATCCACAGTTAAAAATCCGGCCTGAACGAACCTTCTCTCCGCGAAATTTCAATAGAAAGCCTGCCTTGCCGCGAATCAACGATTGAGAACTTGTGTTCAATATATTTCCCGACAGTCAAACAGGTTTTTGGTATAGTTTCCCACTGTCATGCCCCACCCCGCCGCGAACCACGCGACTCAGTCCGTCTCCGCCCTATCTCCATCCCCAGCTCTCACTCGGAATCAAATTCGCGGTTTCTGGGCCTCGTGGGGCGGCTGGACACTGGACGGCATGGACTCGTTTGTTTATGCGCTTGTGTTGGTACCCTCGCTGCGCGAATTGCTCCCCCGCACCGGCATCCCCGCTACCAAAGGCAACGTCGGACTTTACGGAGGCTTGCTGTTCGCTTTGTTCCTGATTGGTTGGGGACTTGCGTTCCTCTGGGGGCCGATTGGAGACAAATTTGGCCGCGTGCGCACCCTCATGCTGACCATCCTGTGGTATTCGGCATTCACTTTTTTAAGCGCGTTCGTTACCGGAGTGTGGCAACTGGCGATTCTTCGCCTGCTTGCCGGTGTCGGTATCGGCGGAGAATGGGCCATGGGCGGGACGTTCGTGGCCGAGGAGTGGCCGGAGAGTCGCCGACGCGTAGGCGCGGGGCTGATGCACACGGGATATTACGTCGGCATATTTCTCGCCGCCCTGGCAAACTATGCCATTGGCAGCCGTTTTGGATGGCGCGCCATGTTCATTGTCGGGGGATTGCCGGCACTGCTGTTGGCCTGGGTGCGACACGGGGTCACGGAGCCTGCCGCGTGGACCAAGAAAGAAAACGTTGTCCGCGCCTGGGCGGTTTGGCGTCCTCTAGCGACGCTGTTTTCACCCGTGTGGCGCCGTCGCACCATAATCAATTCTCTTCTCATGCTGGCTTCCATCTGTGGTCTATGGGCTGGAACTGTTTATGTCCCGGCTGCCATCACGTCGATCGCGGAAGCGGGTGGTCGTGCGGGTCCTCAGGCGGCGCAGCTCGCCTCCTGGGGCATCATGCTGGTCTCGTTTGCCACGATTCTCGGCTGTCTGGCCATGCCGTGGCTGGCAGAGCGCGTAGGACGACGCGGGGCGCTGGCGGTTTTCTTCACTCTCATGATGGTGTTCATTGCGCTCACGTTCGGCAAAGTTTTCTATCTGGGAGCTGCTGCACTACCATGGTTTTTCGTTTGTCTCTTTTTCCTGGGATTAGGCGGGGCCAACTTTGCCGTGTACACTCTTTGGCTGCCTGAGCAATATCCTACGGAGTGCCGGGCCAGCGCCTTCGCCTTTTCGACTTCGTTTGCACGATTTGGCGGGGCTGGAATTACTTTCCTGGTAGGAGCGGGCGTCCGGCACTTCGGATCACTCGGAACTCCTGTGGCGATGACTTCCGTTGCTTTCGCGCTTGGACTGCTTTTGATTCCATTCGCTGCGGAGACCCGCGGCGAGCACTTGCCAGCATAGTTCAGCCTGAACAACGACCTTCCGTGTGGATCCCTTCCCTCCTTCCAGTCAAATCACTGCGTCTAAAGGTTCTCTCGCATCGCGCCGATAAACACTTCATCAAGGACAATGCATGGTGCAAAACCGTGGAAACAGTGTGCCGGATAAAGTGACGTGCCATGGTGGCTCGTCCATAACGCGGCTTCAGGAGAATTGATTATGACTGCATGGAAGAATGCGTTTACGCCATGCTTGATGATTTTGATTTGCGTGAGCGCCGGTCTTGGCCAGGCCCCACCCGAGATCAAGGTGAAACTGGATGCCAAGATCAAGCAGTTGGCAGCGTTCAGCACCGATTCGGAGATTGTGAAAGAGGTAAAGGCCCACAACGCGGCTCCGGCAAGCGCCGAGGCGGCGGCCATGACCAACGACCAGTGGCACAGCCTTACCGTGCTCGATCCCTTCGTCCGCGCCACCGCGAAGACGCCACTATCGGAATATCTGAAAGCGAAAAAGAGCGCTGACGACACCATCGCAAAAGTCTTTGTCTCGGGAGCGGATGGCTCCAAAGTTGGATTCGACGCCAAGACCGAACACTGGACGCATAAAGGCATGCCCAAGCACGAAGTGCCGATGACCGGAGGCACCTGGATTGGTTCGGTTAAGGTGGATGATTCCACGGGCCAGCAGCTTATCCAGGTTGGGCTGCCGGTGCTCGACGATGGAAAGCCTATCGGATCGATCGTCTTCGGTTTGCGGGTGGACAAGCTTCGCAATTAGATCCGCAAATGGAGCGTCCCAGGTTATGAGAAATCAAGGCACTGCTCGCCGCATGATTTTGGTGGTCGGGGCATCGGTGGCGATCACGGCGGCTGCCGTTCTCGGATTGGCATATTTGCTCGAGGTTTCTGCTAGTTCGGCCCAGAGCGTTGCCGCAGCCGCACGGGAGCAGACCCAGCATTCCTTTGAACTGTTGGACCTGGCGGTGAAAGTTCAAGGAATCACGCAAAAACTGGTGCAGGCGAACGATCCCGACGTCATGGAATCATTGATCCAACAAAACCAGTCACTGGTAAAAGATGGGCAGGCAAAACTTGATCAGGCAGGCGCGGGCGACGGCGGGGTGAAGGCCGCATATCTTGTCCTGGTTCGGGCCAACCAGCAAGTTATCGATTTCGTACTGCAAGCCCGCAACGCTGAGTCGCACCAGGCCATCATCGAAAAGTCGAATCCCGCATTCGAAGCATTGCTGAAGGCCATTAATAGCGATCAGAATCAAGTAGCCAAGAAGCTCAGTGACGATGCTGCCACGGTGAGAGTGCATTCGGCGCGACTTGAGTCCACCATTTTTGCTTCGGTGATTGTCGGAATTCTCCTGCTGATGGTCTGGGGCCTGGCTCTGGTGCGCAGCGTCTCCAAAGCTCTGAACAGCATGATCCGCATGGTCAAGGATCTGGCAGAAGGTGATGGTGACCTGACCAAGCGACTGGAGATTATCAGCCACGATGAACTAGGTGAACTCGCGGAGTGGTTCAACACCTTCCTGGACCAGATCCACGACATTATTTCTCAGGTGGCGGGGACGGCCGAACAGGTTTCCAGTGCAAGCGAAGCATTGAACACCACCAGCCAACAGATCACTGCCAGTTCCGAAGAGACCTCGGCCCAGGCCGACGTGGTTTCGAAAGCGGCGCAGGCAGTCAGCCAGAACCTTCAGACCGTCGCAGCAGGAGCTGGAGAGATGGAGGGCAGCATCAAAGAGATCGCTAAGAATGCCACTGAAGCCGCGAGGGTGGCAACCTCGGCGGTTAAGGTGGCTGAAAGCACGACTGCCACCGTGTTCAAGCTGGGCGAGTCCTCGAGTGAGATTGGGCAGGTCATTAAAGTCATCACCTCAATTGCCCAGCAGACCAACCTGCTGGCATTGAACGCAACCATCGAAGCCGCCCGCGCAGGTGAGGCCGGCAAAGGATTTGCCGTAGTCGCCAATGAGGTCAAGGAACTGGCGAAAGAGACCGCCAGGGCCACCGAAGATATAAGCCATAAGATCGAAGCCATTCAAGCTGACACCAAGGCAGCGGTGGATGCGATTGCATCCATTAGCGGGGTGATCAACCAGGTCAACGATATCTCCGGCACGATTGCCTCGGCGGTCGAGGAGCAGAACGCGACCACGAACGAGATGTCGCGGAATGTAAACGAGGCAGCGCAGGGCAGCGGCGAAATCACCAGCAACATTGCGGGAGTAGCAGAGGCAGCGCAGGGTACCACGGACGGAGCCACCGATACTCAGAAGGCAGTGCGGCAACTGGTAGAGACGTCCACCCGATTGCGCAAACTAGTGGGCCAGTTCAAAATCAATAATTCCGAAACTGATGGCGCAAGCACGCGGACCGCGAACTTGGCCACCAAGAGTATGGCAGCTCACGCGTCCGGATAACTGGCGCTGGAGGCCTTCTTTGACAAAGCCTCCAGCGTTTGTCGCGGTTCGACTGGCGTTAGGCCACTACTCGTGTTTTGATTGGCGAACCGGTCGTCACCGCGGTTCCCGCAACCGAACGCTCCGAGTCTCTGACGACGCGAGCCGCCAAAGGCTTTAGCCAGAGCAAAGCCATGAACGCGGCAATGAGATCGCACACAATCATCGCCCAGAAGACCTTTGTCCAGGAGCCGGTCTTGGCAAACAACCAAGCGGCGCCCGGGCCGGCAAAACCAGCAGCCACACCCTTAGCCGTGTACACGATTCCATAGTTGGTCGTCGCCCACTTATTTCCGTACAGGTCGCCCGTGATCGAGGGGAACAACGAGAAAATATTGCCCCAGGCAAAGAAGCACAGGCCTGACAGCGCAACGAACCAGACCGGATGGCTGATTAATTGGAGTAAGGCAAACACCGCGATCGCCTCCAGGACGAAGGCGATGAAGATGGCGTTCTCACGGCCGATATTGTCCGAGACCCATCCCCAGAAGGGACGCGTCAGCCCGTTCAGGATCCGGTCAACGGTGATGGCCATCACCAACGCCGTCATACCCCACATCACAACGACCTTATCCACATGGTATGAGGAAGCCATTGGGTTGAGCTGCGCGGTAACCACCAAACC
>JABDBE010000023.1:40093-40421 GCA_013288805.1 Acidobacteriota bacterium | reverse complement strand
TTCACGCGGCAAGGGGCTTCGGAATTACGCGGGAGCGGGATAACGGCAAGGACCTGACCAGCGCGTCTTCCGATCTTTTTATCGCGAACGATGGATACCGCGTTCGTCGTATTCTCACAACGCCGCGAATCGGAATCACAAAAGCAGCCGAACGCCCGCTCCGCTACATCCTCGCTGGGAATGAATTCGTGTCCGGGCCGAAGATCTGCGACCCGAAGCCGGTTCCAAGCCGCCGCTAGATCTGCAGAGATCAGTATCCACTTCTCCCTCCATGGTTACCCCGGTGCAGCGCATGTACTTCTGGCATCTAGGGCGCAACGCTCCATTC
>JABDBE010000023.1:0-40083 GCA_013288805.1 Acidobacteriota bacterium | reverse complement strand
GGACTTTGGGTTCCTGCTTGGAATTTAGATCGTTTCCGCTCAATTTCAGCCGCATTCGGAGACGATAAGATGAGTATCGCGCATAGAGTTCTCGCTGCATTCTGCTTCGCTTTGTTGTTTTCCACATTGTCTGTAGCACAAGTGCCATTCGGCGATACCGACGTCACCCGCCTCAACGTGAACGACTCGCTCAATGGATGGAAGCCGGTCTGTGTGCTGCCAAGCTGTAATCCCGGAGGAAGCGGAATCCCGACGAACACGTCGCACACAATCGGTCACACGCATCCCTCAAAGGATGGCCACTCGATGGAGTTCACGATCACTGGGCCGGAGTACAGCAATGCTTTGTGGACTTACATCGCCGGTGCCGACGACAATGCGACCTCCCTCAGCACAAGCCTCTGGGTCTATCTAACCGATAAGGCTTCGGTCGCCGGCTCCTACGAATTCGACCAGTTCGATTTCTCGAAGTCTATGGGGATCGAATTTATGTGGGGGACGCAGTGCAACCAGGTCAACGGCCTGTGGCAAGTATTTGATCAGCTCCACGGACACTGGATGAATACCTCGGTTAAGTGCGCGCTCAAGGCGAATGAATGGCACCACGTGCGTTGGGACGTTCACCGCGTGTCAGGAGACACCAATCGATGCAGCGGCAAGCCCTGCATGTATTACGACACGCTAACCGTAGACGGTGCTGTCCATGCCGTTAATGCCGTGTATCCCGCTGGCACCTTGCCCAATGGATGGTCCAGTGCAGTCGGCTTCCAGGTACAAATCGATATTGGCTTGACCGGTCAACCGGTGACGGTAGACGAATATATCGATCTCGCCGACTTCTGGGCGATGTAAACGTAGTTGTGGGACAGGTTAGGAATTGAACAAAAGCGCGGGCGCGAAACTCACCCCCGAAGCTCGCGCTAAACCCTGCCGCTGGCGGGGGGCGCGGTTGCAACCTGGTGAGTGGCTCGTAGACGCTGTCCCACCAGGAACACGTAGTGCATTGCCGAAATAATCGTGAAGGCAAAAGTCGCTCGCAAAAACACCAGCCGGCCAATAGCAACCCCTCGCGATCTATTTATTTCGAACAGTAATACGAAAAAGACCGCCGCAACCTGCGCGAACGTATTTGCCTTGCCGAATATGCTGGGGCGAAAGTCGCGAAGCCCGGCGATTGCGTAGAGCACGGCGCTGGCCATCAGAATGGTAATGTCGCGGCTGAAGACCAAAACCGTAAACTTCCACGGAATCTTGTGTAAGATCGAGAGCACCATGAACATCGTGCTCAGCAGCAGTTTGTCGGCGATGGGATCAAGATACTGCCCCAATACCGTCTGCTGCTTGAGAGTCCGAGCCAGCAAACCGTCAAGCCCATCGCTGAACCCGGCCAGTACGAAAAGAATCAACGCCAATAAGTAGTGGCCTTCCACCATATTAATCACGATGAAAGGCACGAACATCATCCGCAGCAGCGTGAGCTGGTTGGGAGCGGTCAGAAGTTGCGACAGCTTCACTTCTGGCCACCAGGCGTCTCGGAATTGACTCCGCTGTGATGTATGAGCACCGACGCTGGATCAAGACCCGTTTTACTGGCGAAGCGCTGTGAAAGTGAGGGTATGCTGCCGTCAGGCAGATCGAGTTCCATGCGCTCAACTCGGTGCATGGGGACGAAGACCACGCCTGGAGAAAACGGTTCACCGTCCTTGATCAGAGATATCAGGTCGTCGAATGAAGCCAGTTCAACCCCGCAGAGGCTGAGCCCTTCCGGATTGAGAGAAAGGATGGCTCCCCAAAACTTCTCCCTCGGATTGCCCAGCGTAACCAGAACCATAATGCCGGGACGAAATGGATTCCCGCCCGCGGGCACCGGCACGTCGGGTTGATTCACATTCTCCACCACAGCGATTCTCGCTGGGAGTTGGCCACTTTGCAACCCTGGCTCGATCCCACCCCGCCATCCATAATGCGGTGGTTGGCTTGCCTCGGTGCGGTTGGGTGCTTATACTTCTTGGGTTTGCGGCCACGCACGGAATTGCTGTTTCTAAGTTGCTGTTATTAATTCGCCATCATCGGAGATCGTTATGACCACCGCCACAAAATCGGTTTCGCTCGAGCAGGAACTTAATCCCACGGAAGCGCAAACCGCGCGATTTGATCTGGCCGCGCAAAAACTGAATCTGGACGAGGGAATATGGAAGGTGTTGCGGTATCCCACTCGCGAGCTCATCGTACACATCCCGGTGGCCATGGACAACGGAAAGCTTGAGGTCTTCACCGGATTCCGCGTGCAACACTCTATCGCGCGTGGTCCCTCGAAGGGAGGCATTCGCTATGCCCCCGATGTGACGCTCGATGAAGTTCGCGCCCTGGCGGCTTGGATGACCTGGAAGTGCGCGGTGGTGAATATTCCTTTTGGCGGGGCGAAAGGCGGAGTGATTTGCGATCCCCACAAGATGTCGATTGGTGAATTGGAGCGCATGACGCGCCGGTACACAGCAGAACTGTTCGAATTTATCGGTCCGGAGAAAGACGTGCCTGCACCCGACGTCAATACCAACGAACAGACAATGGCGTGGATTATGGATACTTATTCCATGCATATGCGCCAGACCGTGACCGCGGTGGTCACGGGAAAGCCGATCAATATTGGAGGATCGCGGGGACGCCGCGAGGCTACCGGACGCGGCATCATGATCGTTTGCGATGAAGCTATCAAGAAACTCGGGCTGCGTCCCGAATCCACCCGCGTCATTGTGCAGGGGTTTGGCAACGTGGGTTCGAATTCGGCGCTGCTCATGGCGCAGGCGGGCTACAAGATTATTGGCATTATCGAGGTGACGGGCAGCCTTTACAACAAGAACGGGATCGACGTGAAGGCGCTCTCGGCGTATCGGCAAAAGCATGGGACGTTGGCGGGGTTTCCGGAGGCCGAGGCGGCTGATCCGGCTGAGCTTCTGGTGACGGACTGCGACATTCTGATTCCCGCCGCCACGGAAAACCAGATCACCAGCCGTAATGCGGACCGCGTGAAGTGCAAGATTCTCGCCGAGGGTGCGAATGGCCCGACCACCGCTTCGGCGGACGAGATTCTGGCGGACAAAAGAGTGTTTGTGATTCCTGACATCCTGTGCAATGCCGGCGGGGTGACTACGTCTTACTTCGAGTGGGTGCAGGATCGCCAGGGATATTTCTGGAAAGAATCGGTAGTCAACGAACAACTTGAAACCATCATGGTGGCCGCTTTCGAGGACGTGGTGAGGTTTGCCGAAGCTCACGCCGTCAACAACCGGATCGCAGCTTACATGCTGGCGATCGATCGCGTGGCATATACGATTCGGCAGCGTGGAATTTATGCTTGAGTTGCGGATTGCAAAGGGATGGTTAGAAACTCAGTTTCCGGTTGTCGGTTTTCAGTTCTCGGTTTGCATGTCCTATGAGTAGAGTTTGGTTAAAGCTGACGGTTGTGTGCTTACTTCTGATCGCGGTAAGCGTGCCGGCAATGACTTTACAGACGCCTGCAACCAACCAATCGTCGAAACCCGTCACGATTTCGGCGGCGGACATCGCGGCTGCCAAGGCCAGCGGAAAAGTCTGGGTAAACCTGGACAGCGGCGTTTATCACCAGGGCGGACGTTGGTATGGCAAAACCAAGAACGGAAAATTCATGACCGTGGACGAAGCCAAGAAGGCCGGTTACAAGGCCGCGAAACGAGATTGAAAGCTCCGAGATTGAAAGCTCTAAGGAGAAACCCATGGCAAAGGGTCTGATCATGCGGGTCCTGGGTGCGCTGCTGGCGCTGGGACTGTTTACCAGTGCAGCTTCAGCGCAGAGTGCGAGTCAAGCCGGAGCCGCGAGCGCAAATGCCGCGAGCACGGCCAAGGCGAAGCTGCTGGACATCAATTCGGCCACGCCGGAACAACTCGACGCTCTGCCGGGAATTGGCGAAGCCTATGCGAAGAAAATCGTGGATGGGCGTCCGTATAAAATGAAGACTGATCTGGTGCGCAGGAAGATTATTCCTCAGGCGACTTACGACAAGATTAAAGACCAGATCATCGCCAAGCAGAAATAGATTTACTTCATTGCTTTCGCTGTTCGTGGTGGAGGATAATTTGGTATCGCTTGTTGTGGCAGTCGTGCCGGCATGCGGTCGCCAGGCGCCCCGGTGAACCTTCCCAACTCCATCACGCTCACCCGCATCTGCAGTATCCCGCTGCTGATCTGGATTCTTTCCACCAACCGCTTTCAGAGTACTGGTGGTGAAAAGGAGCTGCTGGCTTCGGCCCTGTTCATTGCGGCTTCCATTACCGATGGCATTGATGGATACCTTGCGCGCAAACGCGGACAGATCACGACTATGGGTGTGTTGCTCGATCCGCTGGCCGACAAACTTCTGATCGCCGCCGCGTTTGTCACCCTGGTGCAGTTCAATCCCAGGATGGTCCCAGCGTGGATCGCTGTAATTATTATCGGGCGGGAATTTCTGGTGAGCGGCCTGCGTTCGATTGCAGCGTCCGAGGGATTCGCGATCGAAGCCAGTGATCTCGGCAAGTTCAAAATGCTGGTGCAGATCGTTTCCGTGGTGGCCGTCATTCTCGACCACCGCTGGAAAGAATGGCCCATCTATGGTGGCTACTTCTTCCCAGTCGATTGGATCGCGCGGCTGGCTATCTGGTTTATGGTGTTGTTGTCCCTGTTATCGGCAGGCGATTACTTCATTGCCTTCTGGTCGAAGATTGACCGGCAGGTCGTGAAGAGGCGCCGCCGCGCGTTTGTCCTCAGCCGTCGGAGGAAGCGCGATGTCCCCGCAACCTGAATCGCCACCTGACACATCGGCCGCCACCCGCGCCGCGCAGAGTGAATTCACCCCTGAAGAGCGCGCGGCTCTGTTGAAGCTGGCGCACGAGTCCATCCTTTCAATCTTAGAGCGCCGCGAAATATCTCTGACCCCGCCTTCGCCGCATCTCACTGAACCACGCGGCGCTTTCACGACGATTTACTTCCATAACGTGCTGCGCGGTTGTGTCGGTTACGTGTTTCCGGTTGCTTCCGTCTACCGGACAGTGGCGGAAACTGCCCGCGCCGCTGCTTTCGAGGATACGCGTTTCTCTCCGGTCACTATCGAGGAAGCCCCAGGACTGGATGTTTCTTTGAGCATTCTTTCGCCGCTCCGTGTCATTAAGCCGGAAGAAGTTGAGATCGGAGTGCACGGATTAGTCGTTGCTCATGGCGGACGCCGCGGGTTACTGCTGCCTCAGGTGCCCGTCGAAAATCACTGGGACCGCGTCACCTTTGTTCAACAAACGTGCCGCAAAGCGGGCCTGCCGCTCGACGCATGGCAGCAGGGCGCGACGCTTGAGGCTTTCACTGCAGAGGTATTCGGCGATCGAGAGGCAAAATAGTACGCGGCGCCTTGTTTCGACTTCAGTTCTGCTCTTCTCTTCTCTGGCACTTCCGACAGTGCTGGGCTCTTGATTACAATCCTCGGATCACTTTTATCGCGAGGTTTGACTTGCAAGAGCCGTTAACCACGACTCAAGATTCGCGCCAGATTCCTGCGGCGCACCGCACCTCGCTGCTTGAGCTCGCACGGCTTTTCCTCAAGATAGGGGTGGCCGCTTTCGGCGGTCCGCCGGCGCACATTGCCATGATGGAAGACGAGGTCGTTTCCCGGCGCGGCTGGCTTACGCGGGAGCAGTTTCTCGACTTTCTGGGCGCGACTAATCTTATTCCTGGACCGAATTCAACAGAAATGGCGATTCACGTCGGCAGAGTGCAAGCCGGCTGGCCAGGATTGCTCGTGGCCGGTGCAAGTTTTATTTTGCCATCGGCTGTCATGGTCACGGCGCTGGCTTGGGTATATCTCCGCTTCGGGTCTCTGCCACAGGTGGCCGGTGTGCTGTATGGAGTGAAGCCCATCGTGATTGCTGTGATTGTGCAGGCCGTGTTCAAGCTGGCGAAGACGGCGGTAAAGTCAACCAACGTAGGGGTTGTGGGTGCGCTAGCGGTGCTGGCCACGGCCTTCGGCGCGGATCAACTGGCTGTGCTCGCGGGCGGCGGCTTTCTGACTGGCTTGGTTTACGGGCTGCGCTCAGGTAAACCAACATCTCCTACTTCGGCTCTGCTGACCGGCGGGACCGGCCTCACTGGCATCGCTGTGGGATCTGGTTTTGTCATGCCATTCAGCCTGACTGCTCTTTTTCTTGTGTTCCTTAAGATCGGGGCGATTCTCTTTGGCGGCGGCTATGTGCTGGTGGCGTTGATTCGTTCCAACCTGGTCACACATCTGGGATGGATTACCGAACGTCAATTGCTCGATGCCATCGCTATGGGGCAAGTCACTCCGGGCCCAATATCCACGACCGCAACATTTATCGGTTATCTATTGGGAGGTCTTCCAGGCGCAGTGGCTGCGACTGTCGCCATTTTTTTTCCCGCTTTTTTTTTCGTCGCGATCAGCGGGCCGCTGGTTCCGCGACTGCGTCATTCACCTCTTGCCGGAGCCGTTTTAGATGGAGTGAATGTTGCGGCTCTGGCCTTGATCGCAGTCGCGTCCTGGCAACTGTTTCGTACCGCCGTCGTGGACTGGACGACCTTGGTCTTGGCCGGGCTGAGCTTCATCTTGCTGACCTGGTATCGGGTCAATTCTGTGTGGCTGGTGCTGGGCGGAGCGCTAATTGGAGTTGGCACAACCTTGCTCCATCATTAAGACCCGCCCGAAAAAACTTCGAGGAGAAGCGGTTGCTTCTCCTCGTTGGCTTACTGTTGATGCGAACCTTTTGCAGCAGGACCCTAGGGCTGGTCGAGTTCCACGTCGTCACCCAGATGCACGCTTTCCATGGCAAAGACAACCATGCCGGTGGAGGTCGTTGGCGTCGTCGCAATGACTACAACTTCGCCTACGGCGCGGCGTGGCAGATCGCGCACGTGGATGACCGGGCCTCCGGTCTTCGTGAACATATTGGGATCAATTGCGGCCTGGTGCGCTTGAGTATCTTCGTTGGTAGAAGCTTTGAATGAGAGGGATTCGGTCGGGTCGTGCAGGTCCGATTCGTAGCTGCGCACGGCGCGGAAGTAGTCGCCGGGCTTCACCCCCTGATTGGAACCCACGTTCAAATACACTTTGACCCCGGGACCAATCTCGGAATCGAAGTCTTTCGCCATTGCGATCCGTCCGGTCAATTTGCCGTTAGAGGGCATGAAGCGATCGAAGCGCAAGGGAGGGTGAAAAACAGGAGCTGGCTTTTCGACATACGGAATGACGTAATCCCCAGGATTCACCGGATCACAACTCATTTCAATCTCTGCGATGGCCATTTTGCTGCGCGTATCGATAATGCGCACTCGAGCTAATTCGGAGTAGGGCTGGCCCATGGTTTTCAACAAGGCATGCTGACCGGCAAAGATTTCATACTGGTTGGGATCACGAAGTTCACGCACGATCGTATACTTCTGCCCCACCTGATAGCCTTTTCCCGCCAAATACACAATTTCGCCGTTGCTGTTCTTGGTTACGGTTGGGGTGTACAAATCGCCAGCCACGAAATTGGCATTGGGCACGAGTTGTTTGCTGACGAAGCCGGCGCAGGCTAAGTCGACAGCCGTCGGGGTTTGGATCCGCTCAAAAGGAAAACTGACTGTGGTAGGGTCGGTTCCGGCGGGCGCGTTGAGGGCCGGATGGGTATCCGCGGGTTCCTGGGCGCGCGCCATGACGGCCAGACAAAAAATCAGCAACAATCGTGTTTTCTTCATGTTACCTCCAGAGTCAGGGCCGGAAACTCGCCGGCGCTGTAACCCCGTTGATTGCACAAAATAAAAGGACTTACAGCCCGGACAGTAACAACAGAGGCAGGGCCGGTCAAGGTTACTCTGGTGTCATGCGGGATACGTTAAATAGTTTTTTCGGGAAAAATTCGCAATCCATAGTTGCATCTGGAATTGCAGGCCTGTAATATCGCGCCACTCTCAAATTAACGAATGACAGCAGCACCCAACAATTTTGTGGCTCGCCTCCGGCCTTTGCGGCTGCCCCGCGTGTGCGTGGCGGTGACCGGTTCCGATCCGGCGGAAATGCTCGAAAAAGCGGAGGCCCTGGTTCGCGACAATACCTTTCTTGAGTTCAGATTAGACTACCTGCCTCGCCCCGCTCTTGCCCTCCCCAAGCTCAAACAATTTGCCGAGTATCATTCTCATGTAGTGGCATTGGCAACCTGCCGCCGGGTCGCGGCGGGGGGCAAGTTCCGGGGTTCGGTGGCTTCCCAACTCGACATTCTGGCCAAAGCCGCTGCTGCAGGTTGTCAGGCGGTTGATCTGGAACTGCAGAGCGCGGTGCACTGCAAGCCGGAACAGTTGCGACGCTTGCGCAGCCATGCCGCTCTCATCCTCTCGCACCATGATTTCCGGGCGACCAAGAATCTGGAAGAAACGCTGGACAAGATGGTCGCCATCTCCGCCGATTTCTACAAGATCGTCAGCACTGCGACCACGCTTTACGACAACGTCGTGATGATGAAGTTTCTGGAGAAGAACAGCGATAAACAATCGCTAATCGGCGTCTGCATGGGGGAACAGGGCATCATCAGCCGCGTGCTCGGAGTCCGCGCTGGCAGTGTGTTCACCTTCGCGGCCGTGAGCCAGGACCAGAAAACCGCGCCCGGCCAGGTAACCGCTCAGGATTTACGCGGCACTTTTCGCATCGAACAAGTCGACGCAGCGACGCGAGTGTACGGGGTCGCGGGCGATCCCGTAGCCCATTCGCTTTCTCCGGCGATCATGAATGCGGCACTGCGGCGCGAGACGGTGAACGGCGTCTACGTGCCTTTGCATGCCAAGACGCTGAAAGACTTGCTGGCTTGCGTCCGCGACATCCCGATCCATGGTCTTTCTGTCACTATGCCTTACAAGACCGCGATTCTGTCGCACCTCGATAACACGGATACGCACACCACGAAGATTGGCGCCTGCAACACCGTGGTACGGGCCCAGGACGGAAACCTCTACGGCTTTAATACCGATACCGCCGGCGTAGTGCGACCACTGGAGCAGCGGATTACCATCGAAGGCGCGAAAATTCTGGTTCTGGGTGCTGGTGGTGCGGCCCGCGCGGCCGTGTTTGGGCTCAAAGAGCGAGGCGCTGAGGTTTATGTGATGAACCGCACCCCCGCGCAAGCTCAGAAACTGGCGAGATCCGCGCGGGCCCGCACCTTGAAGCGAGCTGACCTGAAGAAATTCAGCTTTGATGTCATCATCAACGCTACGCCCGTGGGCATGGGCAATTCGCACGAGTCACCGTTGAATCAGGATGAAATCAAGGCACGCTACGTCTTCGAGATGATTTACGATCCACCGGAGACTCGTCTGATGAAACTGGCCCGGGCCGCGGGCGCAGAGGTAATCCCCGGATATGAAATGTTCGTGCAACAGGCGGCGCGTCAGTTTGAAATCTGGACGGGAAAACCCGCCCCCTGGGACGAGATGCTGCGTGTAGTGACGAAAATCCTCGAAGAGCGAGCCGCCGCCAAGAATGGCGACCACGAGGCCAAGAAGAAGTAGCAGCTAAGAGCTCAGTCGTGTTTGCCGAGCCATCACCCAACGGCTGCCCGGGCCGAGTTAAGCGCCGGTAATTCGGTCCGTCACCTTCGATGACCCGAACAAAGCGGACGAGCCCACGTACCAGTCAGTCACCAATCGACGGATCATCTCCTGCCAATGTGGCGAGGAAGCATACGGCGCCGGATCGGGTGAGGCTGAGGTGGGTAAGCTGAGATCATCGACAACCCGGGTGGGCGAAATCGGGCGAACCGAGGCTGCCTTTCTCCGCGTTTTCTGCGGGCCCGCCAATTCCAGAACGAACGCCGGCGGGCCGACCAGCAATCCGATTCGCTGGCGAGGTCGAATTGCCCTGAGCCGCGTGCACAGCTCGTCGGCATCTTCAGAATTCTCCTGCGCCGCCAGCAGCACCAAATCGTAGGCATGCGTTCTCGAAAGAGACGCAGCATCCGCCACGCTGCTGGCGGTGTGCACTTCGATCTCGTAGTTCCTGAAAATCGTAGCCCGCAGGTTTTGTTTCGTGGCGTTTTGATCGATGAGCAGGATGCTTCGATGGTCACAGTACAGCTTAGTCATGGACACTTCTCCAAAGCGGTAGAAAAAATCTGCCAACTATCTAGTCAACGGAGGCAAAACCGGAGGGCCTGAGTTCCAGGCCCCCGGCGTCCCACGTGGTAAAACTCTCCGGCAGTAAACTGCCAATGCCATGAAGATAGTGACGCGAGGTTTAGAAAACGTTTCAGGCAGGTTAAGTTTTTGTGAATTTGGGTTGACTCAGATGATGCCTGGAAGCAATGCCCTTCTCGTGGACTCTAGCAGAGACCAGGGGTAGAATGGCCGCTGGCCGCGCCGTTCCTCTCCTCCTCTCGTGGCGCCGCGAATCCTGTCAGGAGATGTTGACTCCGCCATGACACGCTCCCGATTTGCACATTACGTTTTGCCGTTGCTTCTGGCGGTTTCGGTCGTCGCTTTACCCGCCTCTGCCGAGTGGAAAGAGAAGGTCCTGTACAGCTTTCGAGGCGGAGTAGACGCCGGGTCGGTACCGGCGGGCGGAGTCGTTTTTGACAAGCAGGGGAATCTTTACGTGGCAACTACAGGGGGTGGTCCTAGGACCTGCGTTCCGTTCAGCTACGAGTGTGGAGCGGTGTATGAGCTTTCGCCTCCAGCTACGAAAGGCGATCCCTGGACCGCAACCCTGATCAAAATGTTCGCGGGCGAGGGTTCTAAGGACGCTTCTGTCCCGAGTAGTGGCCTGATCATTGACGACGCGGGAAATCTCTATGGCGTGAGCGGTTACGGCGGCACCGGAAACTGCGTGCTGTTCGGTCTCGCCGGTTGTGGCACGGTTTATGAATTGTCGCCTCCAGCGCTGAAGGGCGGCGCGTGGACGGAGACCATCCTTTACAGCTTTCCGACCGCTAAGCAAGGCTATCTTCCTCAGGGCAATTTGGTTTTCGACAGCGCGGGCAATCTGTACGGAGCAACGGAGTTCGGCGGCGGGTATGGAACGACCTGCGATCCTTACTACAAGTATTGCGGGGCGGTATTCGAACTGAGTCCGCCGAAGACGAAGGGCGGGAAGTGGGCGGAGAAAACACTGCACGGCTTCAGAAGCGGCATGGACGGAGCCAATCCCAACGGCGGCCTGGTGCTTGACAGTAAGGGCAGGATCTACGGGACGACGTTCGGTGGCGGCAACGAGAGCGGAGAGTGCGGTGCCGGGGGCTGCGGCACAGTATTTGCGTTAGAGCCCCCGACCCAGAAGGGCCGCTCTTGGATCGAGAAGCAGCTTCATGTGTTTAGCGGTGGCAAGGATAGTAGGCTGCCGAGCGCTGGAGTAATCTCCGACTCGAATGGCAATCTCTATGGCACCACTCTTGGAACGCTATTTCGACTGTCGTTGGCGAAAAACTCCGACATGTGGACAGAGGACATTTTGTACGCATTTAGCGGTGACGCATACGACCCAGAAGGAGCCCTGATCTTCGACGCAAACGCAAATCTGTACGGAACGACGAATGTCGGTAGCGGTCAGTCTCTACAGGGTAGCGTCTTCCAGTTGAAGCCGCCCAATCAGAATGGCTACCCTTGGACCTTCAGGGTTCTGCATGGTTTCCTTGGTCCGCCCGACGGCGAGTTTCCCGCTGCTAGTTTGATCTTCGATAAGGCGGGCAACCTCTATAGCACGACGCAGGGCGGTGGCAAAGCCTCATGTAGTTGCGGAACCGTGTTTGAAATCAAACCGTAGACATCCGCTATGTACCCAGCAGAGCCCCGCGAGCGGGATCAAGAAATCGCTTTCCTCGCGAAGAGCGCAGGAGGACCTCCAATGTTTGACCTCGGGTCATTGTTAGCACTAGGGTGTGTAGTTTTTTCTCTGAAAAGCGATGCCCCATGCCACAAATTGGTTGCATTTTCTGAGTACTGAAGTAATATGTTACTTAGGACGCGGTGGTAAGCGTCCGATCCAGTCGTGGTACCGCCCTTTCTTCCAGGTTCAAGAGCCGTAACCAACTGTCTCGTCACGAGGTGGATACTACTGCCTCGGACCAGGTTCGGAGAAACCTTTTATGGCGTGGTACGCTTATTGCCTCACTGAGCAACAGAACCTAAACAATGGAGTACGCACGCGGCGCCCTTTCCTCCTCGAGGGAATTCAAGGTGTGAATGGAGCCCCAGTCCTGAGCTATCCCAGCGGCGAATTTGCCGTGATAGTCAGCGAGTACGACCGCACAGCCGACGGCGGCGACAAACTGGAAGATAAAACCGTCCTGGAGCACGCGCGGGTGGTAAGTGTCTGCTTTCGAAATGGAACCGTCCTTCCTTTCCGTTTTGGAACCATTTTCGATAGTGATGAAGCCCTTCGGCAAGCGGTCCGAACCAACCGCCGCGCCTTTGGGATGAGCGTGGCTCGGCTGCGCGGTAAAGCCGAGATGCACCTCAAAGTACTGGTCAAGGACGGTTCCCTGCGAGCCGCAATGGCCGACGTCGTTTTGCCCGACACCGTTGGCGGCGACTACCTGATCAAGCTCCGGGAAAAGGCTTCCAAAGACCGCGAACGTCAGACCAAGGCACGCGGCCTGGCGGTTCAGGTCCACAAGATGTTTAATCCCCTCGAAGAAGAAATTAGTTGCAAAAGAGTTAATACCGACGGGATGATGATTGACATCGCCCACCTGATCGATTCGAAATCGGTGGAGAAGTACCAAAACCGTTATAGCAGCGCCGCTAAGCAATTGAAGAACTGTGAGCTGGTCCTTAGCGGGCCCTGGCCGCCGTATCACTTCCTGCCAGGCAAGCTGCGAACGGTCGCGGGCAGTTCATAGACGCGGCCCCAGTGTGATTTCCCTTCAGCGGAGTAGTGTCCTGCAGCCAATGTGCAGGAATGTGCATTTTTTTGCCCCATGCGAATTGACCCTAAACCGAGCAAAACAAGGTTCTCTGGCTTGTTAAGATTTGCTTTTTCAATGGTTTGAAAGAATGCAGCGTTTTCGGGTGAGGAGCTGTCATTTTGGCGCGGCAAGTGCTCCTCTAAGCAGTAAGAAAAGAGGCCGCGCTTGACCTTCACTCTCCGTTCTCGACTTCTCACTCTTAGCCGATCCGGCTGGCGGATCGGTCCTTTGCATCGCCTTTCCTGACATTTCCTACCCTTTGCCTCTTTTGAACTGTGGCCCCAGTAATGGGGCCGCTTTTTTTTGCTCGGAGCCTCAACTTCCGTTTCGACAAGCTGAGTGCGAATTCCTTCCCGTCGGCATCACATCTGGATACACTTACCATCAACATGCGCCTGCACATTGCCGTTATACTGATGTTGACTGCCACAACCGTCGTCTACTCTGAGCCCGAAACTTTCGATTCCAGCCACACGTCGGGAGATACGGCGGTTCTGGTCGAGAACTCCGATCCCTCGCAGCTAAGAACCGAGCTTTCCGCGCTGCGCGATGCCGCGCTCTCCGACGACTACGCTTATCGGCAGGTCGCGCACCTTACCGACAACATCGGGCCACGCGGCATTGGCTCACCCCAAGCGGCAGCGGCGGTGCAATACGTCGCAGAAGAAATGCGGAAGCTTGGACTCGAGGTCAAGCTTGAAGAAGTCAAAGTCCCACACTGGATGCGTGGCGTCGAAACGGCGGAACTGGTGGAGTATCCGGGGCAAGCGCCGGGAACGAGTCAGAAGATTGTGCTGACCGCGTTAGGCGGAAACACGCCCACTGCGCCGGACGGCATTACTGCTGAAGTCGTCGTGGTGAATAGCTTTGACGAGCTGAAAGCTTTAGGCCGGGAGAAAGTCGCGGGAAAGATTGTGCTGTTCAACGTTGTATTCGATAAGAAGAAAGCGTCCAACGGCTTGGCTGGAGAAGCCTACGGCGAAGCCGTGGCGTATCGCGGTGGCGGCGCAAAAGCGGCGGCGGAGTTAGGCGCGGTGGCATCGTTGGTGCGGTCGGTCGGAAATGCGGACTACCGTTTGCCGCATACCGGTTGGAGCGCGGCCGCGGTGATTCCCGCCGGGGCTGTCACCAGCGAAGATGCCGATTTGGTGGCACGGCTCGCGGCGCAGGGCAAAGTCCGCATGCGCCTCACGCTGACTTCGCAGACCGGGCCGGATGTGTTGAGTTACAACGTGGTCGCGGATCTCAGAGGGTCGGAGCATCCCGAGCAAGTGGTGATCGTTTCCGGGCATCTGGATTCCTGGGACTTGGGAACCGGCGCGATCGATGACGCTGCGGGAGTCGCCGTCGCCATGGAAACCGCGGAACTCGTGCAACGGCTGCATCTGCGTCCCAGCCGAACCATCCGCGTAATTGCCTGGATGGACGAAGAAAATGGCGGACGCGGGCACGACGCGTATGCCAAGGATTATGCGGCGGAGCTTGCGAATCACGTCGCGGGTATGGAGAGCGATACGGGCGCGTCGCATCCATTAGGATTCGAAGCCAAGATCAATCCCAAAGGTTTGCCAATGCTAAAGCCGGTGCAGGATGTGCTGCAATCTTTCGGAGCGAATGTAATCCGGTTGACGGAGCGCAGTCCGGGTGCCGACATCGCGCCGCTGGCCAAGGCCGGCGTTCCGACGCTAGGCATCCTGCAGGATGCGCGAACCTACTTCAACTACCACCACACCGCCGCCGACACGCTGGACAAGATCGTCCCGCAAGAACTGCGAGAGAATGCTGCAGCTATGGCAGTCATGGGATACGCGCTGGCCGATTTGCCGGAGCCGTTGCCGCGCTGAGGTTTTCTTAGATGATCTAGTTTCGGGAGGTAGGTCACCTGGACAGCCGGATGGCTTCCAAACTTAGACTTCGTTCAATAGATGTTGCAACACCGCCGGGAGTTGATCTGTGCTGACGCAACTTTCTGTCGATGAGAGTGCGCCGTGAATCTGGTCACAGCACTTCACTACTACGGTAACCCTTGGGCAAATTTTCCTTAAGCTCTCCGCCACGTCAAAGTTAGCATGTTTCTTCACCTGGCCATCCAGCACGACGGCACTTACTTGACCCAGGATGTATAAGAGGGCGACTCCTTGTGTAGGTTCATCGGTACTGACGACCTCACACCCCGTTTCCTTGATGGCAGCTAGAACCGAATTGCTTCGGTTCGATCGATCGAATATATAGAGGATAGTGCGTTGGTGCTCCATGGTTTTTCTCCGCTCTGCTGCAAGTCCGACCGCATTGCCGGATACTTCTGCAGACATTTTTCGGCTTCCTCTGTCGTAGGCCGTCCCTCGAGGATCAGTCTGTGCTCGGCCTCATTGTCGATTCTCGTGATCCTCAGCATTGTTTTCCTCTTTTTGTAATTCCCCGACTCTCATAGCCACCCCAATAACTTGCCCAATGACCTCCGTCTCTTGTGCAGGAAGAACCGTTGGCAGCGCTGGCGATAGCGGGTGCGGCAGAAGAATGAGTTCCTCACGCGACGTTGTACACCAGGAGCAGGTATAACCTTCCCGAGTCTCAACAAAGTAGATTGGCCGCTCATACTCCGAACGCCAGCCTCCTTTGAGCACTTTGTTCCGAGATTCGTCCACCTGGATGAAGCTGCCTGGCGGCAGGATGGGATGCATCGTCAGATCTTCGCTGCCAATGTACCCATAGCTGTAATCTTTCTTCGATAACTGCTGCAGATACGCCACTGGGACGGCGCCCCACTGCCGGATCATGGGCGCGAAATTTAATGTTGTGCGCGGATCAAAATCGGGATCAATTCGAATCGGCTTCTCTATCTTCGCGGTGTTTGGAAGGGCGTGAGAAAAATGGGTCCGCGGTGGCACAAACTCTTCGAGGTCGGAAGCGGTCTGATTGAGATCGACTCCATACCAGCTCAGCATTTCGCCAAACTCACGACGGTAGATGATTGCCAACGAGTAGAGGCGGTGGACGCTGGGGATAACCCCTTTGGTTTCGATATCGGAGAGCCGCCCTGCCGTGATCAGGTAGTCCTCATTATTGTGTTTGCGAGTAAGGCGCTCAGTTGCGGTTTCAACATCGCCTGGCGTTAGGCCCAGTTTCTCGCGTAACGTGCGCAGATTCGGACCCGGCGAAATCATAAGATCTCCTTCCCAACTTTCTTGCAATTCGCCTGACATTCCCTCGCTTGCACGCTATATTCGAATCGCGCTAAAGCGAGCGAATGCCAGGCTCCTGCTCAGTTTCCAGCTCCAGTACTGTCGGAGTTGGACATTGATGCTTGATTGGCCACGATTGTCTGCTGGCTGCCTTGTGCTAATTCCTTCTCTGTCTTTTTTGAATACACGAATTCATTTCCGATTTCGCGTCCCGGATAAAACCATTTCACAAGAGCAGCTGGTCCTCCCGACTCCGGCTCTGCCAATGTGACAGTGGTATCATCCGCCGGCTGCTGACTCTCCGCTGCAATGGTTAGAAAGGTTCCGTACAGGACGCTGTGATCCGCACTGAAGACCTGAACGACATTTGGTTCAGCACCATGATCGGCAAGTTCGAACAAGTAGCTTCCCGCGGGTAACACGTTTCCGGGGATCTGGACCGGTTGACTGAAAGTGATTGTGGTGGCTTCGTCAAACTCGTCAGCATGAGCAGCGAGTTCGAAGATCATGGTAAAAGCAATGATCAAACCTAAGACGATGTAACTTTTGTTGATTTTCATATTTCATCTCCTTGAAACCATGTTGGTATTTCTACGTCACGCTAAAAAAGTAACTTCACGACCGCTTTACCTGCCTTGCCGGCATCCTTCGCAGAGACCTTCGCGGCTTTATAAGTGTCCTTGCCCACGGCCTTAGCCGAATGGCCAACAACATCACCTGCGAATGACGGGATCGACATGCAGAGAGCAAGAGCTACTAGAGCAAAAAGGTTTTTCATAATTCCTTCTTTATCCTCCAAATCTCGGCTGCATTGCCGGATACATATACAGATGAGCGCAGCGTTATCCCGCTACATCACTACTTCTTATTGGGGATTACAATTGTTTATAGGTTTGAGGAGCAGTAACCGGGGGTACTACTTCTTCTTGAAGTGACGCCACGTCCAGGAAGTCGACTATCTCGTCGTAAGAGGCGCAGAAGGCTGTTACACGGAACACAACTAGACGACCGTGCGAACATTAGGCAGCTTTCCTGTCGGACGAGGTGCAAGATCGCTCGATTGAGACAGCAGGAATCTGTGAAATGCTCCCGCGTTACCCGTGGGTGCAGGTCCGGCGGGATAGGCGATTGAGAATTGTCTTGAAAGCTTCAGGCCTCGAAGGCGTGCAATCTTTAGCGTCCCCAGCGACAGTTGATTACGTACAGCCCACCGCGAAACAAAGGTGACCCCAAGACCCGCCTCAACCGCGCTTAGCAATCCCTCTGTAGAATCGAGTTCCATTTGGATCTTCAGATCTTTTTTTTGCAGCCCCGCAGCGACGATCGCCTTTTCAACCACGCGTCGGGAGCCAGAACCAAATTCCCGCATCAAAAGCGGTTGTTGTTTCAAGCCATCGACCTCAACCTCTTGCTCTGCCCATTCATGGCTCGGGGGAACAACAAGCACCATATGGTCCTGCAGGAATGGTTCGATGTTAAGATCCTTGCGCTGATTCAGCCCCTCGATTAGCGCGAGATGTACCTCATGTGCCAGAAGTGCATCTAGCATAGCCTCGGTGTTGCCGCTGCGGACGATAACCCGAATGCGTGGATAAGCCTTGACAAAGCCAGCAACGAAGTTTGGAAGTAGGTATTGCCCAATGGTCTGGGAAGCGCCGATTGCCAACTCGCCCGCCTGCTGCCCAGAGGCTTCAGCAACAGCGGAAAAGGCTTGAGCGGAAAGCTCTTTCATCTTATCGGCAAACGGCAGCAACACCTTGCCCCCAGCGGTTAGGGTGATACGTCCACCGCTGCGATCAAACAAAGGAAACCCGATTTCGTCTTCGAGTGCCTTTACTTGTTGCGTGACCGCCGGCTGCGTTAGAAATAGTTCTTCTGCCGCACGACTAAAGTTCAAATGATGCGCCACTGTTCGAAATACACGGACTCGAAAGTTTTCTATCAAGGTGTCTAGCCTCCTTAGGAGAAACTGATGACGAACTCTTACGAACGCGTAAATCGCATTGCAAGAGCTGTAACACGACGGAATTCCGAGAGTCCCGTACGCTGAGGTAAACACGAACTAGACATCGCACGGTTGATTGTGCCAAAGGGCTTCTCGCATGTCTGAAGGCGGACGCGGTTAACCCCACTAGCGCGGCATAATGACCGTCTTCTCCTTTGGGATTGCGTTCCATGTCGCTTTATCGATATTGAGGCACGCCATCACTCGTTCCGCCAGAGTGTGCCACAACTATTCTGAGAGCGACAGATGTTCACAGCGGCTGGCTTTGAACATCTCCTGGAACCGCAGATCCTCCGTCCCAGGGTTCTGGATATAGTAGGCCAGCGTTTGCTGCATGTAACCCACGTCACCCGTTGCACAGCTAGCCGGGTAATAAGCAATGCATCGCTGAACTATAATGAACCTCCGATAAATAGCCGAAGTAACGTGGATACAGCATTTCTGGAATAGAAGACGAGAACGCACGCGGCAACAGCCGCCTGGAAAAAGTCACGAACGGTTCTCCGGGTCTGCGTCAGGTCGAACGCGGCTCCTAAGCGCCGCTTTGCCGATAGAACTCCGAACTGAGATTTCTTCGCTGCCTCGATTGCGGCTCCCCTCGAGGTTCCCTTCCAAGCGGCGCGCGTCCAGAAGTCAGCGTCGATCTTCGCTTGAGCCTCTTCACGAGAGGCGAAGCCGCACCCGACGATGCTGGGCCCCGCGATGAGATCTCGAAGCGATTCCTCGTCAGAATAGGCAATCACGAAGCGTTCCGAAAGACTTTCTGTGCGGCGAGCCTCGATCACTGCGTATTGTGCTATAGGCAAGTTAACCAACCCGGTCACGACAGTCATCGGAGTCCACCATCCCCACCAAGGACACGTACACCGAGTCATTGCAAGCCGGATTCCAACATATCTCGTCTGTCGAGGTTCTCGTCTGAGGTGTGCATCCGTCTCTCGCATGGTCGTTTCTCTTTTGGTGCAAGAAACAAGAGGTACAGCGCTCCCAACCAAACGGCATACCGGTTAGCCACGTATTTTCAGCCTGGTGATGATCGGGTGTTTACGAGCAGGCTATAAGTCCTCCGATTAACAGCTGTCGGCATTTCGACTCGGCGACTCGCTCACACGTGGTGAGGCGGACTGATTGCGAACTGGCTTTTGCTTTTCGTGAATCCTCTATACCGCCACGGCTCGCGGACGCGATCTCCGCTCGAGAAGCGAAGAGGGCAGACGCCTTCGCAGTGGACTGACGTTTCTATGGAGGCGGGACTGCGAAGGCGACTGCCGCTTTTGGCGAATTGCCACACGGCGCTTTGATGCTGTGTCTTACAGCTCAGTTACATTATTGCGGCAAAACCTTTCTGTCTTTCGAATAAAGTCTCAAAACATCTCTTCTCGTATTTTGGAATGAAAAATGCATCGGCACTGTTGCGATGCATTTTTGTGGATACGGAAGGTGACAGAAGTTCGCGGCGCTGCGTTACTAAATGGGATTATCGAAGGCTGATCATTCGATGTGATGAGTGAGGTATCTATGGGGTTTATCAGATTAAGTGGCTTTAAAACGACTTCAGATGTGGTCTCCGGCATTCTGAATTGGGTGTGCCCTGAATGTGGGGGAAGAATGGGAGGCCGAGGGAAAGAGTTCAAGTGCCAAGGCGTATGCCAGATGGACTGGCGTCGAGTATGGGAGGAGCGGGACCGGTCGGTTCGATTCGACGGGAGATCGCAGAGAGCGATCAGCGTAGGTTAATTGGTGGAGAGAAGAGGATCTTATGAAACAGATAATGCTGCTTGTTCTAGTAATCTCGGCCACCGTCGTTCTGGCGCAAAACAACAATATGCCCAATGCAGCGACTACTGACAACTCGAGGCATGCCAGAGAACAAATGACGGTACGGGGTTGTGTGAGCACGTTCAACGGCGACTTCATTCTCGTGAAGCAAGACCCAGGGATCACGTATGAACTTCATTCGACCGGCAAAATGAGACTCAGCCGCTACCTGGGGCAACGAGTAGAAGTAACTGGGAAGACATCGCCTTCACTGAGCACAAGCTCTGACGCCTTGGCGACAGGAGGCGCTCCTTCGTCGCTGACGCTAACGGCAAGTTCAATTAAGACTATTTCAAAGGAATGTACTGAACCCCTCATCTCCGATAAGTAACTGCGACTAGACCGTAAGACAGCAAATCGACGGCGCGAGTGTCGTATGCTCGCGTACCCTCCCCCCCAATGAACTCGCGAAGATCAGGACCAGTCTGTTGATATGCCGAGGCTGGGCGGCATCACGTGTCGTTCCAAATCAGTCGAAATGCCGCCAGTTGTCCATAGAGGGCCTCCTACCTCATCCTCACAAGCCCGCTTCGACTACTCAGATTCCCACAAGCCCGCAAAAACGTTACCAGGCCATTGCTGATCGATTGGAAGGCGACGTGCCTCTTGTTGTTGTGCAAGGAGAAAACGACGATATGCAAGACGCAGAGATGCAGGTCGGAAGTGACCAGCGCCTCAACGTGCCCAACTACGGAAGCGCAGCTCACGAACTGCAGAACATTCTGTCACGCCGGTTACCGTCTTTTTACAAGATAGCTTATCGACTTCTGGGCAACGCAGCCGATGCTGAGGATGCGGTACAGGATGCGCTTCTTGCGGCTTACAAGCACTTGGACCAATTCAGGGGACAGTCGCAAATGTCCACATGGCTAACCACCATTGTGCGCAATTGTGCGCGGATGCAATTGCGCAAGCGGCCGCGCCAGATTCACGTCGCTCTTGATGAGCGGACAGGTGAGGAACAAGGGTATTCCGTCTTGGAACGATTGGCGAATGTTGGGCTCAATCCTGAAGATGAGTGCCGGAATTCTGAACTCAACGCACGCGTGCGAACGTTCGCGGCACAGCTCTCGCCTACTTTGCGAAGAACATTTCAGCTGCGCGATATGGACGGTCTCTCGATCAGCGAAACCGCCCACATTCTGGGAATACCGAGCGGAACCGTGAAGGTTCAGTTGGCGCGGGCACGAGCAAAGCTCAAAGACGCAATGCGCCATGCGCTCGAAGCGCGAACTCGAGCACCCGACACCTTCGCGGCATCGCCAAGTATGCCCAGAAGGTAAGGGCAGACTAGAAAGCGAATCTCGCTCAAGGCCTATGGGGAATCCGGCTGCTGTAGTGTTGGGTCTACAACATTTTGGCTGCTGTGCGGACGAGGCTTGCAAATCCCCAGTCTCTTCATTTTGTGGATGAGCGTAGTGCGCCTCACGCCAAGTTTAACCGCAGCACCTTTTGGGCCGCCCACTACCCAACCGACTTCGTCGAGCGTCTGTAGAATCACAGCGCGCTCCGCATCGCTCAGGGTATTTGGAACCAGTGGGGTTATAAAACTTTTTCTTCCGCCTGATTGCAAAGGATTCGGAAGCACGCCATCATTTGCAAGGATCACCGCTCGTTCAAGCAAGTTCTGCAGTTCGCGGATATTTCCCGGCCACTCGTAGGAGGTCAGGGCTGACATCGTGGCCGGAGGGATGCGCGTGATTTTCTTACCGACGCGGCGTCCAATCTTTTCTACAAAATGCATCACCAGTTCGGGAATGTCCTCGCGGCGCTCTCGCAACGGTGGCACCAGGACGGGGAACACATTTAGCCGGAAGTAGAGATCGTTGCGAAATTCTCCCCGCCTCACCATATCGGTTAAATCACGATGCGTAGCAGCCACCAGCCGAACGTCGACTTGGTGAGTCCGAGTACTCCCCAAACGCTCAAACTCCTGTTCCTGCAAGACGCGGAGCAGCTTGGGCTGCAGCGCGGGTGGAATATCACCTACCTCGTCCAGAAAAAGTGTGCCTTTGTCGGCCACTTCGAAACGGCCGATCTTCTGTGCAATGGCCCCTGTAAACGCGCCTTTCTCATGGCCAAAAAGCTCGCTTTCCAAAAGATCCAGCGGGATGGCCGCGCAATTCACTCTCACAAACGCCCGTCCGGACCGCGAGCTGAGGTTGTGAATCGCATGCGCGATCAGCTCTTTGCCGGTGCCTGTTTCTCCCTGGATCAAGACGGTCGAGTCCGCTGGCGCTACGCGCTCGACCTCTTCGAGTACTGCTTCCAGAGCAGAACTGCGCCCTATAATCCGCTCGAAGCTGCGTTCCTTCCAATCCTGATTGCCTGACCCGAGTTGTTGCGAAGTTCCCACAGCTAAACCTCTTGGGCACCCGTGCACATCAGTTAACGAGCTCAAGTCTCCAGGGCGGCGCGAACATGCTGGAGCAGGACTGTATTATCGAAGGGTTTTGTCAGGAACTCCGCTGCGCCTGCTCTCAAAGCTTCCATTCGCATCTTTTCGCCACCGTGTGCGGTTATGAAGATCGTTGGGATACCGCAATGGTCGTCATTCAGCTTGCCAAACAATTCCAGGCCAGACATTCCCGGCATGCGGACGTCCGCAATTAGACACGCAGTGGTCCGCTGTAAGCCGGAACTCAGGAAGTCCTCGGCCGAGGCGAATACTCGCGACGAATATCCAGCTGCCTTCAACAGGCCGTGCAATGCATTGCGCATCAACTCGTCGTCATCCACAACCGCGACCAGTTTCGCCTTTGCCTGAATAACCATGTTCGGAAGATAGCGCCGCGCCAGTACGCGCGCAACTATACCTGGGTATAAGGACGCTAATACCCCCCGCCTGCATTACCAGTGTGTTTGGACGTGAGCAGGGCAGCATTTGGTAGAAGATTGCGCCGCGTGGAGAGTTGTCCGCAGCCCATAAGCTGGCCACCATTTTTTTTCCGCTCAGCTCATCTCTGACGGGGTGCATGCTGAAGCTTCGCCGCCATCACGATCAATTCCGCCAATGATTCAGCCTGCATCTTGCGCATAACGTGTCCGCGATGGACCTTCACAGTGATTATGCTCGTCCCCAACTCATACGCTACTTGCTTATTCAGTCTGCCTGAAACCACTAAGGTCATGACTTCGCGCTCGCGTGCGGTCAGCGATTCGTAGCGCTTCCTCAGTTCGCCGATCTCACTCTCCTGGTGGCGTGCCACTCGGTCACGATCCAGCGCCTGGTGGATCGCATCCAGCAGGTCCTGGTTGCGAAAAGGTTTGGTGAGAAACTCCACCGCGCCGGACTTCATTGCCTTCACCGTCATCGGAATGTCTCCATGACCCGTGATGAAGATAATGGGGATGCGGATACCCGCCTCGGTCAGTTGGCGCTGAAAATCCAGACCGCTGACCCCGGGAAGTCTCACGTCCAGAACAAGGCAGCTTGGGCCGTCCGGCTGTTTGGTGTCTAAAAACTCCTGAGGTGTTCCGAATGTTTCAGAACGCAAGCCAACCGACTTCAGCAAGCCTTGAATGGCTTTGCGCACCAAGTCGTCGTCATCAACGACAAAAACGGTGGGTACGCCGGCGGACATCATTGATACGCCTCGGTTTTTCTGCGTAAGGTAAGGCGACCGCCGAGGAGACCCGCGCCGGTACCGCTGATCGCGTCCACAGGTTTCTTAATCCCCACTTTGCGAGTTGAACGCGCTAGGCCAACTGCCTCAACATATCTTTGATCGCGTTCGATGCCATTGATGATGATGATAATGTTCTTGGGCAGTTGCTGCAATTACGCTCAACACTTAAGGTTCCAAGACGATGTTCTTGTTGTCGTTTACATTCGACAAGCAGCCTTCGCTGAGAGCGGCTTAACGATGTCTTAGGTGGGCGTTTTAGTCGTTCCGACCCATTAATCCTGATAGTAATACCGCGTAAGTAAATCAGGTAAACGCCGTATTGACATTAGGCACATGCTGAGATTAGCTTTAAGTGCTCATAACTTGGCGTGCGCTAGCCGACCGAAGAGCTAGGGTCACCTCGTGAAAGTTTCGGGTGATTCAGATTTCGGGCACCTATTCCGTAGTGCCCTGACCACCCTTTCCCGGCTGGATCAATTCCATCACTGCGCTATCAAGAAAGGAGATGCCATGGCACGCAGAACTCTGACTGTCCTGCCTGTGGTTTGCTTGAAGAGCTTATACATCCGGGCGCCTATTGGAGATTGGTTTCGGCCCGAGGAGTGCACTCTTCAAATGTGGGGGGACAATGTCAATGACATCAGCCACTGAGATCAGAAGATCAGGTATTAGCGTAGTGGGAGATCGGCCCTGGGGAACGCATTTTTGCAACTTTTACGAGAGCAGAAAAGACCTGCTCGACATGCTGTTGTCGTATTTCAAAGCCGGACTGGAAGACAATGAGTTCTGCGTGTGGGTTGTCTCCGATCCCCTGTCACCGCGGGAAGCCTGGGATGGATTGCGGGAAGCGGTGCCTCAATTTGATCATTATCTGTCGAAGCGAAGCATCGAAGTATTCGATGGCCAAGACTGGTACCTGAAGGGTGGCACCTTCGATTCAAACCGAGTCATGACTTCGTGGAATGAGAAACTCGATCGAGCGTTGGACCGGGGGTATGCGGGGCTTAGGGGCACAGGAAATACGGCGTGGTTGCAGAAGAAGGACTGGAAGGCTTTTTCGGAATACGAACAGCTGGTCAATGACAGCGTTGCCGGACGGTCGACGATTTTGTTGTGCACCTATTCGCTGAATTCATGCGGAGCGAATGAGCTCTTGGATGTAGTGGCTACCCATCAGTTTGCCACAGCGAGGCGCCGTGGCGACTGGGAACTGATTGAGACTCCTGAACTGAAGCAGGCCAAAACAGAAATCAAGAAAATGAATGACGAGCTCGAATCGCGCGTGCTTCAGCGCACCAAAGAGCTTGAGGCCGCCAATCAACGACTGAGCCAAGCGCAAGTCGAACTGGCGCATATCAATCGGGTGACTACAATGGGCGAGCTCGCGGCCTCGATCGCGCACGAAATCAAGCAGCCGATTTCCGCCGCAAGTATAAACGCCGGAACCTGCTTGCAGTGCCTTCAGCGCGATGTCCCCGATTTGCTAGAGGCAAGCGAAGCTGCAACAAGAGTCGTTCAGGCCGTAACCCGCGCGGGCGACGTCATCAGCGAGATCAGCTCGTTCTTCAAGAAGGGCGTTCTGCGGCGGGAGTTGCTGGACGTAAATGAACTCGTCAGAGAAATGATTGTCTTACTGCGTAGCGAGGCGATCCGGTACTCGATTTCCATTCGCACCGAGCTTGCTGAAAATGTGCCTAGGGTGTTGGCAGACCGTGTGCAATTACAGCAGGTTTTCATGAATCTGATGCTGAACGGCTTCGATGCGATGAAGGAATCGGACCGCCGCGGTGAGTTGACGATCAAGTCGGAAGTTTGCGATCGTCAACTGCTGATCTCGGTCCGCGATACCGGCTTGGGATTGCCGCCGGACCAGGCCGAACACGTCTTTGACGCGTTCTTTACAACGAAGGGAAACGGGACTGGCATGGGCTTGCCGATCAGCCGGTCAATCATTGAATCGCACGGCGGCCGATTGTGGGCCACAGGCAACGGAGGACCCGGTGCAACGTTTCATTTCACATTACCGGCAGAAACCGCACTAGCGCAAGCACCGAGCTCGAGGTAAGGCACACTATTTGGTCTGTCAAGCGATTTCCGCCAAGAGCGGAACGAAACAGACATCATTGGTACGCATCGGTTTTTCTGCGTAAGGTAAGGCGTCCGCCAAGGAAACCCGCGCCGGTACGGGTCCACAAGTTTCTTAATCCCTACTTTGCGAGTTGAACGCCAGGCCAGTTCCTCGGCATATCCTTGATCGCGCTCGACGCCAATTGATGATGAGGATAATGTTCCTGAGCAGTTGCTGCAATTACGCTCAACACTTGAGCTTCTAACCGCAAATCCCTGGCTCACTTTCTTGAGCCGAAGATTAAACATTGAGCTTCTCCCGTCCTCATCTTTCCCCCGTTCAGTTTGCTCCCAAACCGAACATTTAATCCGGTAAATATTTATGATTTGGCGGTGGATTCGTCCTCTCGTCGACGTTCGTTGACAGAAGTCAAGCTATTAACATTCGTTGACAGAAGTCGACCTATTAACAGCTGATGTGCGATCTGGAATCAATTTCCATGCGGTCTAGGAGCAGCTACCTGACATGCTCATTCCTCGAAACTGATCAGGATGGCAAAGCTAGAACCTGCGTTGATAGCGAAACCCTGCTTCGAAAGAGTCGAGTTATGACGCTGCTACCCGACTTTACTTGGTTGTTGCCGTAGGTAAATGCTGACGCCCCTCCCGTGTCCATAGGATGGGAGAATCAAGGTACCTCAACATAAAAATCAGCTTCATCCAACAGCTCCATTTCCGCGTTGACTTCAAAGTATTCTGTCCAGCCTCGATGCCCCCTTGCTTTTGTCGGCGAGTTCCAAATGGAAAACCGCGTGCATAGGTCCTGCCCAAGTGTTTCCGAACGAAAACTCAGCGCAAGGAGTCAGGTCATGAAATGCAGGACGTTAGTAGCGGTGGCCCTAGGTAGCGTTTGCGGATTCGCTTTGTGGGCCTCAATCTATTCGCCGCAGGTTTCAGCGCAGACCAATGAATCACCTAAGCCGGTCTACAACCCCTATCCGAAAGGCATCCTCCCACCCGACTTGAATTCGGAGATAGCCCGGGTGTTACGAGAGGTGGATCTTGTCGAGAGCCGGGCGATCACACGATGGCATAACTTGAAGCCCCCGATTCTCACAGGCCAGCCGCCTGTCTTGAAGAATACCGGAACCGAAGCAACAGAAACGCTTGGCGAACTCATGATGTTCGACAAGCATATCTCGCCCGACAAGAATCAGGCCTGCGCGTCTTGTCACATGCCTTACGCTGGGTTTAGCGGACCAATCCCGTCCGTTAACCTGACAATGATTGCTTATCCTGGAACAGTTCACTTTCGCGCGGGCAAGCGCACAGCGCAACGACACACGTATTCACCCTTCTTCCCTGTACTTCAATACAATCAAGAGGACAATCTGTTCTTCGGTGGAAATTTCTGGGATTCTCGTTCAACCGGGTATTTGCTAAGGAGTCCTGACGCCCAACAAGCGCAGGGGCCGCCAGTCGACACTCAAGAAATGGGATTCCCCGACACTGCCTGCGTCGCCTTTCGGCTTGCGCATGCTGTCTACCGACCTCTATTTGAGGAGATCTGGGGTAAGGGCTCCTTGGATATTAACTTTCCATCCGAGACCGAACAGATTTGCGCAACACCGGGAGGGGCCGCGGTATTTAAGGGGAACACTACACCAGTTCCGCTAAGTCCAAGTGACCGCACCCTCGCAAACACGGCTTACGACCACTGGGGACAGTCCATTGCGTCATATCAACAGTCCGTGCAGGTCAGCGCTTTCTCGTCGAAGTTCGACGCATTCCTGGTTGGTAAGTACACGATGACGGCAGATGAGTTGGCGGGTTTCAAACTGTTCAATGGCAAGGGTAATTGCAATTCATGCCACGTCGACGGAAGAGGAACCAATCTGACACAAGGTCAGATCGACACCAGCAATACTGCTCAGGTGAACCCGCTATTCACCTGTTTCGGCTCGGCCAATGAGGGAGTGCCTCTGAATCCACGAGATGCCTTCTATTACCAAGACAAGCCAGATCCCTACGGGTTCACTCCGAATCCATATGGCTTCGGCTACGTAGATTTGGGATTAGGCGGCTTCCTCAGAAGCGGTTTCGGCTCCGCTCCAAACCCGAATGCGAGCTGGAGAAAACTTGCACCAACTGTCGACGGCCAAATGCAAGTGGCTACAGCGCGCAATGCAGCGTTGGCGCCGACACAATGTTCAACCACTGAAGCCCCCGGGCCCTACTTTCAGAAGGAATTTTTTCACAACGGCTATATGAAAAGCCTGAAGCAGTTGGTCCATTTCTACAATACGCGCGACAAGTACGCCTACCCGGTCCTCTCCGGACATTGCCCGGCGGGAACGACCGAAAAGGTGGACTGCTGGCCGGTGCCCGAGGTACCGAACAATGTCGACATGACCACCGGCAATCTTGGCTTAACGGATGAAGAGGAGAACCAGATCGTCAAGTTTCTGGAAACACTGTCGGACGGTTTTACCAGGCCTTATCGCAACCGGGACACGTTCACCGGTGCCTGCATGAAGGGCGGTTCGGCGGCAACCCAAGGCAACGAGTTCCTAATCCCGACTCCGCCTCTACCCCCCTGCGCATCAGCCATCTGCGGCGTTGCGCCTGTCCCGAACCCGCCGATTCGGCCACCTTTGTCTGAGTAAACTCTCTCCGGCTTGTCCGCCTTCGGCGAACCTGCCGATACGGACGAGCCGGAGCGTCTTATTTGCAAACGAAATGAAACTCCATGTTCATAACGCTCACCAGCTTTCATTAAAGAATTTCGTGAGGTGCGAAAATGAATAGAGTGATTCTTCTCTTGGCAATCTCAGTATTGAGCGGAAGCCTTCTTGCGCAGGAAAGCCCAAGGACCAAGAAAGCCCCGCACGTACGGATCATCCAGGGTCCCAAGATCGAGTTGGCGAGGCAGAATTTGACGATTATCCGATGGACGACGAACAATCCTGGCGGCGACCCTGTCCATTATGGAATCGTGCACTACGGCACAAGTCCAGGTAAGTTGCTCGAGACGGCTCAATCTCCGATCAGACTAGACCCGGATCATGCGTCGGCAGTCTTCCGCGTGCGCCTTGATAACCTTAAAACGCGGACGACCTACTATTATAGGGTTGATTCCATAGAGGCCAGCGGCGAGCGTGACGGCCTGACCAGCGGCCTTAGCCATTTCAGCACCCCTTGACCGGGTCCTGATTTTCGTCGGCACAGTTATGACGGGTCATAAGGGGAGGGGGATCGATCGGGCTATTGCCTACGACACACCGTGCTCCGTTTTCCCGAGTACAAGAAATCCGTATACGATGCTCAGTGCCAAAAAGAAGCTCACCTCGCAAACCGACAGGGCAGCTATTTGCTGAAAGGAGGTTGAGCGCGCAGTTCGGATTGACCTTGGCAAAGCATGTGCTGATACCGAAGTTGGAGAAGGAGGATGAATCACCATGATCCAACAATCGGATCTGGACTCACAAACGAGCGTCGAAGCCGAACTCGATCAACTTACTTATTCGGCGTACTTGCTCACGCTTGATCTGGCGCACGTGAACGGCAACCCGATTCTTTCGCTCGACTCTGATGCTCGTGTCGCTTTCGTCTTGCATCACGTCTTCGGGTACAACATTGAGCAATCCGCCGCGCTAGTAGAAGCGGACGAAAGGCGATTTCGTGCACGGTTGCGAAGCGCCTATGTTCAATTGGCGCCTGAGCAGCTGATGCGCGGCGCCCATCTCACTGACATTCGCGAGCAGTATGCGGTGGTATAGACGGCGAACATCAAGCGGCTGAAAGGGACTCTGACTTATTTGTTCGATTGTATCCATCGCGTATTTATCGGTTTTATGGGATGACATCTGGTCATTCCAACTCGCGGAGTTCTCATTTTTCCTTCGTCGGCAGAGTCTTCTCGTTTCTGTAGATCGGATGCGTGGGTTTGCCTTCGCTGAATGTGATGCCGAAAATCACTAACAGCGTGAATCCCAGCAACGCCAGTAGTCCGAACATAGCCGTAACCACATCTCCGAAATCCATGCATGGTCCAGCGCTGCTACTTCGCAAATCCCTAACGAGATCTGCTGCGCGAGTATGCACGCTGGATTCCACCGATACCGCCCCATCGCCTTAATCCGGAGCAATTCGGCAAGTGTATTGGTAGCGAATTCAGCAGCCAGGAGAGCGCCGATACCAATGCACCGATGTTCGCTTAGCGATGGCGCCGGCAGTCTCTCAGTGGAGAACGATTGGCCTGGTCCAAGTTCGTGTCGAAAGGCGATCAATAGTTCAGCTCTCGACAGCTGTTGACCCTAACTTAGCGGTGCGCCTTTCGAGCTTGTCCAGAGCTTGTTGAATCCACAAAGCTGACGAGTCCGTTTCGCTTTGGTGTTTCGCTTGCCTTTGCTCAATGCGAGAGCTGCGAAGAATTCTTGGAATCAAGTCGCGACGGCAAAGGCCGTTGGTAGGAGAATAAGTATGGCTAAGATCATCGAGTTCTATGTTCCAGATCCTTTCCCCAGAAAAGTGAAGTGGGTTCCTTCCGAACAGCGGGGACGGGTGATCGAGTTTCCAAAATCGGTCAAGAAGTCAGCCTGAGTGCGCTGGGCAAAACGCCCGAGGCAACGGCGGCGATAGTTTGACGATACGGACATCAGCGTGGAACACGTTCGCGCGATGGCGGAAGTGGCAGAGATCTGAGAGCGATATACGTATGTCCGCAGGCGGCAGAATCACGGAAGTCCTGAAATCTGGCACGTACGAAATTTTGACCTGGGCCCATCGTAGCCGGTTTGACCAGCTACTTCTTAATGAGTTTCCGAACTGCATCGCTATATTGTTTTCCACTGCTCAATCGAGTGCCGTTATGCAACTCAAGCTGATAGGTTCCGCTCAGAAAAGGACGGACCGCGGCAATTCGCGATACATTCACGATCCGGCAACGATGAATTCGTAAGAATTTGTCCGGGCTGAGAGCGTTCTCCAAGTTGGTGAGAGTCTCTCCCATAATGTGGTGTTTTGAGCCGCAATGAAGCAGGACATAGTTGTTGGCCGATTCGATCCAGTCGACCGTATCCACCGGCACTAGACTAAAACCCTCGCCATTTCGGAATGCCAGCCGCTCCGGCCATTTGCGCTCCTTCATTTCGAGGAGCGCCTGCAGTTGGCGCGCGAGAGAAGCCTCCCGCTGGGCCGAGATTCGTTCGCGCGCTCGCCCGATCGCAGCTCGCAGCCGGGCGTCGTCAAACGGCTTTAGCAGGTAATCGACGGCATTCAGCTCGAACGCGCTGACCGCATATTGGTCGTAGGCGGTTACAAAAATTACGGCGGGCATACGTTGCGGGCCGACGTCGCGCACTACATCAAGCCCGGCGCAGTCCGGCATCTGCACATCGAGCAGGACAAGATCCGGGCGATCGGAAAGAATCGTATCGATGGCTCGCAAACCAGAGTCACATTCCCCAGTGATCTCGATTCCCTCGCAGGCGGAGAGGCCGTTACGGATGCCCTGTCGAATTAGAGGTTCGTCGTCAACGATCAACACTCGCAAGTTGCTCACTGGGGGTGCTCTCCTCGCACGGCTGATCCTTTCGCTGATACGGAATCGCGATGCGGACCTCGGTTCCACCTTCGTCCAGCTTCCGGATTACGAACTGATGATCTCCTGGGAATATTCTGGATAGCCTTTCCCTGGTGGAGCTGAGCCCAATGCCAATGTTGGACTCACCCGACCATTCGGGAGGAACCCCAACTCCATTGTCGGCAACCGTCAGCACCAGTTGGGCGCCGTCCAGCATGGCGCGGATTGCGATTGTGCCGACTTGAGACATCCCTCGGAGACCGTGAATGATGGCATTTTCGACCAGAGGCTGAAGCAGGAAGCTCGGGATTAGAGCTTCGTCGGACCCCGGAGCTACATCCACCAAAATCTCGAGCCGATCTCCGAACCTCATTTTTTCGACGGCTAGATAATCTCGGACTAAGGCCATTTCTTCGCTTACCGTTGTCTCCGCTGAAACGTTACCACGGAGTGCGGAACGGAGGAGGTCACCTAATCGAACCAGCATTTGACTCGCGAGCTTTGGATCCTGCTGCGTAAGAACAGAAATATTCTGCAAGGTATTGAATAGGAAGTGGGGGTTGAGCCGCATCCGCAAGTTTTCCAATTCCGCCTGTCGCAGACTGGCTTCGAGCTGCGACTTCTCCAAAGCCAGTTGGGTTGCCTGGCGCGCTTGGCGATGGAATTGAATGAAGTGCCGGATCGCGCAAGCGGCGGAGAAGGTGCACCAAAAGGAAAATTCTTCAAAGCAGAACTCGACCCACGGAAATTGCAAGAAGAAGCCGGAAAGCGAGGGCGGTTGCCCGAATAAATAGTTGACCCCAAAGTTCAGCAGGGTTCCCATCAGCAGTGCGGCATAGGAAAAGAACAAACTGGCAAGAACAACAATCCCTAAACTTCGCTTCCAGGCATTGCTGGCCAGCGGAAACCGTTCCTCGATCCTGAAAATAGCCGGTGTTAGTACAGCCCAGGGGTAGAAGCAGCCTAACCACGAGAGCAGGTCGGGCCATGATCCGATGGGCCACTCGAATGGATGGGTAGACTCGAAATAGTGGCGGGCATAGCCCACAATCGCAATCGCCGTCCACGCCAGCCACACCCTCACTAAGAAATGTGTCTTCTTCCCGTCTTTTGGCAAAGCGCCTTTAGCCATAGAAGCTCCCTGGATCCGGCTCGTCGTGCAATTCTGGCTCCGTCAATGCCGTAGCGCAACGGAAACCGGGCGAACGCACCTTTTTCGCTGGCGAAAACCTTTTCGCGTGACTTCAAACCCTACCGTCTCCTTAATTCGGTGTTGTCCGCTGTTTTTCTGATAGCAAAATCAGCCTTGCTGATTTCCCCCACTACTGTCTTGCGCCTGCCAAGAAAATTCGGCCGTTGACCCATTTTAAATTGCCGGCAAAGTCATGTGCTGACAGATTCGGCGCATGACAATCGTCAAATGCTTCGACCGGTTATCGAGGTCCACAGTCCACGCGTGCCTGCTCTGTATGGTCACTTTCTGGGGCACCTGTCTGCCTGCGAGTGCTGCGTTGCAGGGCGGGCAAAGTCATGCTCTCGCAACCCAAGAGTTCTTCTGCCGCGCTGGATATGACCGCCAGAAATGCGAACAGCACATCGCCCAACTGAAGGCGGTATTGATCCAGTATCCGGTGGGGACACCGGAGCATTGGAGGTGGGTGGTCGTTCCTTCCGAGGATTGGCAGCCGTTAGTTCAAAGCCTTCACCTGAACCGCGAGAGCCCTGCATTTAGCGACATCACGGAGCGCGAAACATTCCTGGAAGATGCCCTATTCTTTGTCCAGCCGAGGCGAACCGATGAACTGGTACGGCATTTTCGTACTCCCTTCGACCAACTGCTTTCCGCAGCTGTGAGCCACGAACTGGGACATGCGATTTGTCATGGCAGCAGCGAAGCGATCGCAAATCGTGTCGCTGAACAGTTGCGCAGCGGAAAACATCCCGATTGCGCGGGGAATATGAAATCGCTCACCCCGATCGACGAATTGTATTTGCACAGCCAATCACCAGGCTTTCCCCGTTTCTAGCCAGGGGGCAAAAACCACGTTGGCCACTTAGCAAAATCATACTCGAAGACCCTGCAAGCTCAGGTTCAGTTTGCGTATTCCATCGTGGATCTGATGCGCGTTGGTGCCGCCGTAGCCAAGAATCAGCCCGGTCCTTGCCTGCGGCCTCAAATAGCAGGTCGATAACGGCGTTGCCGAGATCCCCCTCCGGGCAGCAGCTTTCGAGACCGCCACATCGTCCGCGCCGGACGGCAGCAATGCCGCTAGATGCATCCCTGCTTCAGCGCCAATCACCTCGAGCGAATCCCCCATTTGGGCGCGGATCGCCTTTACCAGCGCTCTGCGACGCTCCATATACAACATCCGCATGCGGCGTATATGGCGAGCAAAGTGCCCCTCGCGGATAAAATCGGTCATGACCAGCTGATAGAGAGTCGATGAAAAGACATCGGCGGCGTCCCGAGCGGCACAAAATGCGGGTAAGAGGTCCCTGGGAACAACCACGTAACCCAGGCGCAGGGCGGGAAACATGACTTTGCTGAAGGTCCCAACATAAATAACCCTCGCGTCTGTGTCCAGGCCTTGTAACGAAGCAATCGGGCGGCTGCCGAACCTGTACTCGCTATCGTAATCATCTTCGATAATCCAGGCACCGTTGCGAACCGCCCAATTCAGGAGAAGCATACGGCGCGTGGCACTCATCGTCATGCCGAGAGGATATTGATGCGAGGGCGTGATATAGACGGCACGCGCCTCTGGGCCATGACGAATGAACTCCGATACGTTCATTCCTTCCTGATCCACCGGAACTGGAATCAACTGAGCGCCGGCGGCTAGGAAGGCCTGTCGTGCGCTAGGATAGCCCGGCTCTTCTATCCCGACCCGGTCTTCCGGATCCACCAAAACCTGTGCGGTAAGCTGCAAACCCTGCTGCGACCCCGTAGTCACCATAATCTGCGATGGGTCGCATCGCACCGCGCGAGCTGCCCCCAGATATTCCCCGATTGCCTCGCGGAGCGGCAAATATCCCATGGCATCGCCATAGCCCATGATGCCCTGGGCCGGCTTTCGAGAATGCCGCGCCACCAGTTTCGACCAAACTCCCAGCGGAAAATGGTCCAGCGCGGGCAAGCTTACCCGGAACGCACCTACGATGTTCAGCCACGACTGCGTAGGCAAGTGCGTCAATGCGACTGCGCGGCGCGAAATTCGCCGCAGACCTACCTTCCTAATTATTTCCTCTGGGAACGTCTTCTGCCCTTTTCCGAGCGTTGGCCTCGCCATATCGTCGGGGATGGATCCAGCTACACATGTGCCAGCTCCAACGAAAGTTTCGAAGTACCCTTCGGCGAGCAATTGCTCGTATGCGTTCAAGACAGGGATTCGAGAAATCTTCAGCTCGGCGGCCAGGCTTCTGGTTGACAGCACTCGCTGCCCCGGCCGCATTTGACCGATGACGATGGCGCGCCGGAACCACTCGTACAGCTGGCGATGTATGGGAATTTTCGCGCGGGAGTCAATCGTAATTGGTGGGAGGAACGTGGCAGGAACGCGTTTCATTCCACGGCAAACCTTAAGTGGTTATATCGTAACACGTCAAAGTGGCTATTGTGGGAGACCACTACGTGGCCTTAGCTTGGTCTGACAGTCACGAAGGATCGCACAGATTCATTAAGGAGGCGGTAATGAACCCGCTAAAACATATTCGAACTTATCTTCTCCTGTGCAGCGCCGTTGCCGTTTTGCACCCTCTCCATGGATTCGCACGGCAGACTTCGGAGGCCTCGACAGCCGTTCAACCAGCTATAGAAAAGGATGGGCAGCACGATTTCGACTTCGAGATCGGTACCTGGAAATCTCACGGATCACGCCGCCTCCATCCCTTGACGGGGTCAGACGCCTGGGCCGAATTTGACGGTACCTCGGTCGTTCGGAAGATTTGGAATGGACGCGCCAATCTCGTGGAACTCGAAGCCGATGGACCCGTAGCAGGTCACATCGAAAATCTGTCTCTTCGTCTTTACAATCCGCAATCCCACCAGTGGAGTCTTTATTACGCCAGCAGCAAGAGTGGTGCCCTCAGCATGCCCGCAACAGTCGGCGAGTTCAAGAATGGCCGTGGAGAATTTTTCGACATGGAACTGATCAACGGCAGAAATACTTTAGTTCGAAATGTCTGGTCAGACATCACTCCGAATTCTTGCCATTTTGAACAAGCTTTCTCCATTGATGAGGGCAAGACTTGGGAAGTGAACTGGATCACGACCGACACCCGAGTAAACGACGATTCTTCACAGAAGAATTCGGAAGCGCCGAGGACCAGCCTTGAACAGAGTTCCGCAGAAAAGGATGGGCAACACGATTTCGACTTTGAGATCGGCAGTTGGAACATTCACTTATCCCGCTTGCAGGATCGCTTGGCAGGCTCCACGACCTGGGTCGATTTTGATGGCACTTCCGTCACCCGAAAGGTTTGGAATGGGCGTGCCAACCTGGAAGAATTCGAAACCGATAGCTCACAGGGTCATATCGAGGGTCTGACCCTCCGGATGTACAATCCCCAGTCCCACCAGTGGAGTATCTATTGGGCCAACGGCAAGGATGGCATCCTTGCTCAACCCATGATCGGCGAGTTCAGGAATGGACGCGGCGAGTTCTTCGATCAGGAGCCATGGAAAGGGAGAGCCGTCTATGTTCGATTTATTTGGTCGGACACTACTACGAAATCGCCGCACTTTGAACAGGCATTCTCGGATGACGGAGGCAAGACCTGGGAGGTGAACTGGATTACGAATCAGACGCGAGTGAATGATGAATCTGCCAAATCGCACTGAACTCGCCGCGCAAAGATTCCCGCCGAAAACCGCGAATCGAGTCTTAATTGGACTTGTGGCCGCCATCGCAGCTTGCCATCTAATGGTTGCGCAGTCCGGTCAATCAGCGACGCAAGCAGCCATCGAACCCTCGGCCCACTTAAGCGACTTTCAGGTTCTTGAATTCCGCCGATATACCATCAAAGAGGGAGAGCGCGAGCATTTCGCTCAGTATTTCGACACTTATTTCCCCGATGCGCTTCAGGAACTCGGGACAATCGTCGCCGGCGATTTCTTTGAGCGAAAAAATCCATCCGGCTTTACCTGGATTCGAGGGTTCCACACTCTTGAAGATCGCGCCGTGGCCAACGCGCAGTTCTACGCCGGGTCCGTCTGGAAAGAACATAAGAAAACGATGAACGATCTCATCGTTGACTCCGACAACGTAATGTTGCTTCGTCCGTTGAGCCCCGAACGAGGCATCCCGATTCTGCCGGCGGTCGATCCCATCGTCGAGGCCAATGGTGCTCAAGGCATCGTGGTCGCTCAAATATTCGCAGTGAAGGCCGACAGCGTCGAAGCTTTTGCCAAAGCCGCGGAGCCGACGTTTGCCAGCTATCGAGCCGCAGGCGTGCGCGAAGCTGGCGTGCTGGTAACCCTGGATGTGCCGAATAACTATCCCCAGCTGCCAATCCGAACCGACGGTCCATTTCTGGTGTGGCTCGGCGTCCTCAAAGACAACCAGATGCTGGAAAACGAGTTTAATCCGTTGGCCGAGCGCTCTCTTCAGTCGCTCTCTGCGACAGGCTTGATCAGGGGGGCGTCAGAGTCGGTCGTTCTCGATCCCGCCCGCCGCTCGCGCTTGCGCTGGTTACCCTGATGATCGAGATCAAACCTAACTGAATGCCCACCTCACTAACCCGCGCCTCGCAGCAGCGGTGGCGGGAAACCCCGCGCGCTGTGTGCCTGTACAATCCGTCTCCCGGTACAATGCCGGCATCTGACATACAAGAAATACTTGGTCGCGTATCCCCAGAATAGCCAGAAGCGCCCAGCTCGCAGCTACGCCCACTACGATGCCAAGGATTGGCAATTCCCGGAGGTGCGGCTTTAACGAATTAAACCCGAAGGATGTAATCCTCGATGACGTTTCCGGCATCATTAGGTTGGTGTGGCGAGGTTCCGGAAGAAGCCGTGCCGTGGAACAATTTAAGAGACCGAGGCAATTGGTAGACAGTGGCCGGGGGCTGAGGCGTCGGCGGTCAGAAACCGGTGTTCTAAATAGGTCAAAAGCATTGTGAGAACTGTGGCTTGTTGAAAGGAGACAGCCGTGATCAAAGTCACAATTGACGGCCGTCAGTTGGAAGCTCAACCCGACGAACTGCTTATCGACTTGATCGAGCGTTCGGGAGTTTCCGTTCCTCATGTCTGCTACCACCCACAACTGGGCCCGGTCCAGACATGCGACACCTGCATGATCGAGGTCAACGGCCGTCTAGTGCGCTCGTGCGCTACCGCGGTCGCGGATGGAATTCAGGTCATGACCAAATCCGCCAAAGCATCAGCCGCGCAAGTGGAGGCATTTGATCGGATTCTTTCCAATCACCTGCTCTACTGCACAGTCTGTGACAACAATAACGGAAACTGCGTCGTCCACAACACCACGAAACTACTGGTGATTGAACACCAAACCATTCCGTTTCGGCCAAAGCCTTACGAAGTCGACACCACGAACCCGTTTTACCGTTATGATCCCAGCCAATGCATTCTTTGCGGCCGCTGCGTCGAAGCGTGCCAGAACGTTGAGGTCAATGAGACCCTCTCCATCAATTGGGAAGATCCGAATCCGCGCGTGCTCTGGGACGGAGGCTCAACCATTGGCGAATCGAGTTGCGTCTCCTGTGGTCATTGCGTGACGGTTTGCCCCTGCAACGCCCTGATGGAAAAATCCATGCTGGGACATGCCGGTTTCCTGACCGCAATCAGAAAGTCGGCCCTTGAAGGCATGATTGACGTGGTCAAGGGAGTTGAGCCCGAAACCGGATACGGAGCGATCCTTCAAGTTTCCGAGGCGGAACATGCCATGCGCGAACATCGCATTCGCCGCACCAAGACGGTTTGCACGTATTGCGGTGTTGGCTGCAGCTTCGACGTATGGACAAAAGACCGCTACATCTTGAAAATTGCGCCTGAGCATGGTCCCACCAACGGCATCTCCACCTGCGTCAAAGGCAAGTTCGGTTGGGGACACATCAACAGCGAGGACCGCCTCACCTCACCACTCATTCGCGAAGGAGACAAGTTCCGCAAGGCAACGTGGGATGAGGCGCTGACCCTGGTTGCGCAGAAACTCTCCGAACTTAAAGCGTCGAACGGTCCGGATTCATTGGCGTTCATCGCATCTTCCAAGTGCACGAACGAAGAAGCCTATCTCATGCAGAAGTTGGCGCGGGCGGTGATTGGGACGCATAACGTCGACAACTGCTCGCGCTACTGCCAGGCACCCGCAACCACTGGATTGTTCCGCACGGTCGGCTACGGCGGTGACTCCGGTTCGTTCACCGACATCGAACAAGCCGATCTGGTGATCATCATTGGCAGCAATACCGCTGAATCCCATCCAGTACTGGCCACGCGCGTCAAAAGCTCACACAAGCTCAACGGACAAAAGCTGATCGTCTCGGACATCCGCGAGCACGAGATGGCCCGCCGCGCGGATCTTTTTATTCATCCCAAGCCCGGGACCGATATTGTCTGGCTCTGCGCCGTCAGCCGCTACCTGCTTGATCATGAGCTGGCGAACTCCAAGTTCCTCGATCAGTGGGTCAACGGCCTCGAAGCCTACCGCAAGAGTCTTGAGCCGTTCACCATGGAAGCGGCTTCGCGCATCACCGGCTTGCCCGAAGAGACGATGCGCGCCGTTGCCCAAATGATCGTCGACGCCAAGAAAGTCTGCATTCTTTGGGCAATGGGAATCACGCAGCACAGTCATGGTTCGGACGCTTCGACCGCAATCTCCAATCTTCTGCTGGTGACCGGAAATTACATGCGTCCTGGGACGGGCGCCTATCCGCTGCGTGGACACAATAACGTTCAGGGCGCGGGCGATCATGGCGCAGCACCGAACACCTTGACCGGATACCAATCCGTGGACGATCCTGAGGTGCAAAAACGCTTTGAAGCTGCGTGGAAGGTCAAATTGCCTTCCACAAAAGGTCTCGACAACCATCAGATGGTGGACGCGATCTATCAGGGCAAGCTCAAAGCAATGTACCTGATCGGCGAAGAGATGAGCATCGTCGATTCCAACGCGAACTACGTCGGCGATGCTTTCGCCAAACTCGACTTCTTCGTCGTCCAGGATATCTTCTTCAGCGAAACCTGCCGCTTTGCTGATGTCGTCCTGCCCGGCGCACCAAGCCTTGAGAAAGAAGGCACGTTTACCAGCACCGAGCGGCGAATCCAACGGCTCTACCAGGTTCTCGAGCCGCTCGAAGGTTGCCGTCCCGATTGGAAGATCATTCAGGATGTGGCCAATCACCTTGGCGCCAACTGGGATTACCAACATCCTTCCGAAGTGATGGACGAGATCGCATCGCTGACGCCGCTTATGGCCGGCGTCAGTTACGCGAGGCTCGAAGGATACAAATGCTTGCAGTGGCCGGTTGCTCCGGATGGCAGCGATCAGCCTCTCCTCTACACCAAGGACTTCCCGTTTCCAGATGGAAAGGCTCGGCTGTTTCCGCTTTCGTGGATGGGTGTGACCGATGCTCCCAACGCGGAGTTTGATCTGCACTTGAACAACGGCCGCTTGCTCGAACACTTCCATGAGGGCAACCTGACTTATCGCAGTGAAGGAATTCGCGAAAAGGTTCCCGACGTTTTTGTCGAAGTCTCGCCCGAACTGGCGGAGGAGCGGAGCATACAGAGCGGAACCTGGGTGCAGTTGATTTCGCGTTACGGCCAGGTGCGAGTTCGCGCGCTGGTCACCGACCGGGTCAAGGGCCGCGAGCTGTACATGCCGATGAACTCGGTCG
>JABDBE010000022.1 GCA_013288805.1 Acidobacteriota bacterium | reverse complement strand
AAAGTTGTCTTGGCCGGGACTGCATTCGGGCAAATCCTTGAATTTGAAGAAAGGGCCGCCGCCCATATCGACCCCTATGTCGGTGTAATGAGGAGCCAGCTGCAGCGCTTCAGAAAACGCAATCAGGCGATCCCGCTCCAGATTTGGGAAGAGCTGGTTGTAGGGTAGGTAATTGTAACTATTGACATCGAGGCTATTCCCAAAATTCTGCCCGGCTCCGGAGTCCGCAGTTGCGAATAGGTGTAGGCCTGGTTTTGAGATGCCTGCTCTCTTGCCTAAGCTCGGCTGCAACGAGCTTGATACCAGACCTCCTTCCCAGAATGAGTTATTGAAAACTACCTGATATAGCTGGTTTAGCGCCGCAGTCCGCAAAATCTTTGGGTAGGCATTGTCGGTCGCGATCGGCTTCCACCAAGATTCCACAGCGGCAAGGTTTCGGTCATGATCATTCAATGCATCTAGAGCAATGGCTTTGCTCTGGCGGAATGGATAAGATTTCTGAATGTAGTCGTTTAGGGCCGTCTCTTTGCCGCCGTAGAAATTCGTATACCGGCGCATATAGACGATTTTGTTATCGACGAAGGAGACTTGGGGAAAGTCCCACGACAGAACGAACGGAATTGTGACTTCTTGGCCAGGCTGCAGTTCTACACTCACGGAGATTGCGGCCGCTGAGTGTGACTGATCAAGTTCGGAATTTGAAAGATTGCCATTGGTTTCAAATGCCCGGTAAATGTCCGACCCGTCGCCGCTACCATTCCAAGAAGTGGTGTAGGAGAACTCCGCACCTGCTGGAGGGCGCGCTGCGATAGTCCACTCTGAGATTTTGGAATCCGGTGTGTTATCAATTCCATCTGAACTGAGAGTGACGCCTTTAATACCGAGAGAATCATCCGAAAAAGACGTCGAACTCAGTCCCGATCGAACCGTAGACGGTGTCCGTCCTTCATGCGGACTGGCATTTGGCATGGTGAACATCGCCGAAATCCTCGTAAGCTTCGCCGTACGATTCACCAAGCGCAAATCGAAATAGGCCATAGGCAACGATGACCGTCGATCTTCTCTTGCCACTATGGGAGAAAAGAATCGCAACGATATACTGGTTTGGAACGGTGTGTAATCGATCCAGCCGAAAGGATAAAGCGCGGCGTACTGTCCTTCTCCTGAACCTAATGCATGCCACGCTGAAAGGAGGCCACCCCAGGATCGGCCCTCGATGGGGCCCTTGTTTCCCTCGCCTTGAGGGCCACCCGCCGCGAGAGTCTTTATAGTTGCCTGTCCGTCGCCCACTTGTTCACGGATATGAAACGCAGCTTGAGGGACGACACGGACCTCCCAGCGCTCATCAGCACCCCCTCCGAAATTCCACGGACCAAATGTGCCCGCCTGATTGATCATGAAAGATCCGGCCCCTATGCCGCCGAGAGGAATGCCGAGACCGGCTATGCTCATCGGATACCCGCCTTTGAGGGTTTCAAGCATAGTAGGTTTTGCGCCTACACAAACCTGGGAAACGTTAGAACTACACGGGGCCGGCGCTATCTTACCGAGCGGACGAACGAGGGCTGTATCTGGTATTTCGAAGAGGCTTCCGTGCTTATCTGGGTCGATGCCATTGGACTTGGCGCTAATGCGCTCCCGCCCGGAAGTTCCTTTGGAAACGACATTCTGCTGCGCACCGCCGAAAGCGCAATTGCTAAGAATCAGAGTGGCTATCGCGATCGAGGCAATGATGCCGACTCTGAAGAGGTTGTTATCGATTTTCATTTGACCTCCACCCTTCGTTGTACTCGGAATTGAACCGCAGTTGCTGGAAGGCAAACCAATTTGCCGCCGTTACTGATTGCAACCGGAACGCCCGCGATGTGCCCTCCATATCCGAATCGACGTCGGGCCACACTGTGGTCTGCCCTTGTGAAACACTCGGCCCATCGACCACGGGAACAGAATCACTTCGCCATTCATGTGCGAACTAAGAAACTCAATGCCCTTTGTCTTTTGCATCGTCTGGGGAGCCTGGCAGAATTAGTCTGAGAGAAGTGCACTCATCTTGCTGGCGATTGAGCGCGTCGCACGCAGCGGGCTTAGCCGATAGAATTTGTCCATCAGATTTGCGTCTCTACCCACAAACACATGGTGGGCGTTCTCTTCAATACCCCGGACTATTATCCGTGCGGCATCAGCCGCCGAAAGTGCTTGAGAGCGCTTGCCATTCGAGGATGTCTCCGGATTGCCTAAACCTGAATTCTCGCGTATGTTCGTCGCGATCGCTCCGGGGAAAACAACTGTCACTCGAACATTGGTCTGGGCCAGTTCGGATGCCAGGCCCTCAGACATGAGCTTGACCGCAGCTTTGGCTGCGCAATAGATGGTCTGGCCCGGCACAGAGACAAAACCTCCCATGCTTGAGAGGTTCGCTATGTGCGCTTCCGGTCGATTAAGAAGAATGGGGAGAAAGGCTTTTATGACGTAGAGCGTGCCATAGAAATTGACGTTGAAAACGCGCTCAATGGTCGCAAGGTCGAGATCATTTAGTTTTACAAACGGTTGAATGATGCCTGCATTATTGATAACGCCGTCCACTTTCCCGAAATGCTCAAGTACTTGATTCGGGAGTGCGTCGACCGCTAATTTGTCCGTGACATTTGTGACAAATCCGGCAAATCTGCCTCCAATGTTCGAGGCAAGATTGGCTGTCTCGTCGAGCGAGGTCTTGTTCAGATCCACGCCCGCCACGAGCGCTCTCTTCGAAAGCAAGTGAAGCACGAGTTCTCGTCCTATCCCGCTCCCTGCGCCTGTAACGACTATTGCTTTATCGGCAATCTTCATTTGTCCTTCCCGCCTCGCTCTTAGCTCGCCGCTGATCTACCTTTGGACATTCCGCTACCTACTCTGCGCACTCGACCATCGCCGGTTCCTTCACGCGGGGCGCTAAGTTGAAAATTATTGCACTTGACGCTTTCCATCTTTAGTTTCCATTCGCTGGCTGTCGATATGTCCGGCCATCGACCGTCGTTGTGAGCGACCCGGTTGCTTGAAAGATGTTGGCGAGAATGTCGATTGTCAGATTGAAACCGTCAGCGCTCGTGAGCTTTGTCGCTGAAACCTTGCCACTCTGGATGAGGTTTGATCGCCAGACAAGTGCATCTGTGGTCGGCTTGGGATGGCTCTCGGCTACTCTCTCGGTGCCATTGATGATATTTCCTGGGGTGTCTGAATAATCGGAGTAGACCACAGATACGCCTGATATCGCGCTATGGTCAGGCGCGTCTTGAATGGTCACCTTGGCCCAACCGGACAAAGCTCCCTTCAGTGTGTAAGTTCCTTCCGCGATTCGGGCACGGCTCGGAGTGCGGCTGCTCGGCACGTAGGGAGTTCCCCATGGCACGACATCGGAGACCGGTGCAGGCGGCACAATAGCGATCGGCCTTCTGTTAGTGAATCGCGCCATCATCACGCGGTAGCGACGGCCACCAGGTTCAGTTGATTGCGGACAAGGCAGCGGATTGGAACCGCCACATGCGGGGCTTGTCACTTCGGTCTGCCAATACACCACGCGCGTACCGTCTGGCGACCAGCGGGGGTCGGCCATGGCGTTCCAGTTGGGGTCGCTAATGCTTCCGGGTTTGCCGTCGCCGGCGTTGAGTTGTTGACCTTGGTAATTGCCACGGTCGCCATCATGGTCAAGCAGGTAAGGCTGAAAGAATCTGCGCTCACCATTATTGCGTACTGAGGAAACTGCGCCTGACGTAAGCAGGTCAGTGATCGGTGGGACTCCGCGCATGGCGGCGAGAAACATTTGACGGTCGGAGCCGCGCGTGTCTTCGACCACCATCCATTTGTCATCTGGAGAGGCGTCGATCGGATCGGCGTACTCTGGATTGTCCGTCAAGCGCCGCACTCTGCCAGTGGGCATGTCCGCAGCGAAGAGGTCGATATTCGATGATTCGAACGGGTATCCGACGTAGAAGACCTCGCGGCCGTTCCTGCTGAATCCGCGGAACTCCCCAATTTCGATCCCGTTGTAATTAATCTTCAACTGGCTAGCGTGCTCAGGATCAACGGTAAGTACCCGATTCTGGAGACCGTCCTGGAAAAGCCTCGTGACGTGACTCAGTTCATACCGCGGCGCCTTCGGTTCCCCGGTTTCAGGCGATGGATTAAATTCAAGACGGCCAAAATAGCCGAACTGATCGAATCTCCCGTTAGCTATCGAAATAGCGTTGAATCCTAAATGTACGTTGTCCGGATGCAGTCGCAATTCACGGATGCTTCCTCCTTTTCCAGTGCCGTCCGCATGAACATTCCACCGGATTGGATAAATATGGATTTGTTCCGGAGTACACCGATCGTCTGCCAGTTTGAACGGCGAACAGTCTATGACATTTGTTCCTGCTAGGCTTCGTTTGCCATCGAGGAATGACTGCGGATAGTCCCAGGCTGAGTTCGTATCAACTGCGTTCTGGACAGGGACTCCGCAGGTCAGGCACTTCCATGGGTCGCCATTCGGAAACTTTCCTCCGTCAGCTTTCACGAGAATGATTTTCCAGCCTTGATAGATATACGTTGGTTCTGGCGCGGGAGGCGCACCGGTGAATTTCACTGCCACCAGAACATGACGCCCGTCGGGAAGAAAGCTACCTGACTGGGCTGCGTTGATGCAGCCGGTTCGATTCGGATTGACTACCTCAGTGCATGCACCCGGGCCGTCTGAGGGCGCTGCCGGCGGCAGAGGCATCTCGGTCACTTGAATCTTTTCCGGAGCCGGTGCCTTGGGAGCGGGCGAAACTTCTGACGCAGTGATTCTCATCGCGGAAATTACAGCCAGCACAATGGTGAAAACAAAAAGGGAGAAACGATTTCTATTGGGCCTCACGGCATTTCCTCCGGGTTGACAGCGCACTCAATTTGAGCGACCTTCTGCTCAAGCCCCTGCGACTGGGAGTTCTCGCCCACTTCGCGACAGAAGTCTGGAGTTGCGAGAGGCGCGAACCACCTCAACGGTATTGCTATTTGACAACCACTCGAACCCGTCCGAGGTTTTGCACTCGCGCGAAGACTGCGGACGCATCTCCTTCTCGCTGGGATGATGCTCTGAGTGCGGGGAAGTAGGTGCCAGGTTTGGCGAAGCTGTGAGTCATGGTCAGAGTGACACTCGATCCTGATGGATTCGATTTACTTTCTGAGATCTGCTGTACTGCCGAATAAGTGCCTTCACCCTCAAAATCCCACTCCGCACCGACAATCTTTCCAGTACTCGGCGGTAGTTCGATGGTTGCCGAAAACTTCACTGGCTGCCCAACCGACACTTCAGCGCGAACAGCTCCGTTTGCAGTCAAAGAAACGACTGGTTGTATTCCTAGTCGTTCGGCGGCAGTCGAGGGAACAACGATCTGACCATCTACCACCTTATAGCTGGTGCTGGGCGGCGGCGGAACTCCCTTCTCTACCCACGCACTGACGTCACGAAGAGCCTGGTACAGCACGCCGAGATAACTGACGAGCCGGGTGGGATCGACGGGCGGATATTCGTCGCCGTGTACGGCGTGGTCCGTGAACCAGAGACGAAAACTATTGTCCAGCTGCGCACCCAAATTCTCTTTCACCTTGGTGCGGTACCAATCGGCCTGCCATGGAAATGCGTCCTGATCCATGAGACTTTCGACCACGATCATCTTGCCCTTGAATTTGCCACTCTGAAGAGACCCGGCCCCGCCGTATGTGATCATCGGCCCTACGAGCTTCGGCCGCTGCGGATAGATCGGCTTTCCGTCAGGACCGCGAAACTGGTCCCAGACGTAGAAATCCGATGTAGGCACTTGGTGACGGTGGTAGGTCTGCGCCGCCAGAAAATCGGAGTTGTCGATCTTAACCTCGTCCCCAACCTTAATTGACTTCAGGAGCTGCGAATTATCGCCCGCGAATGGATTCACGCCTGGTACTACGGTATTGCCGACAATCTTCGAGACCGTGACCTCCTTGCCTGCTCCCTCGCCGCTCTGAATCAGCAAAAAGGCATCGCTCAAAGATCTGCTCGGAACGTTCTCCACTTCGAAGACCACAGGTGCTTCTGCTTGAAATTGATTCCAGGCCGTATCCACACCGCCTCGCGCCTTAGCCGCTTGATCGCCATTGCCAGTCGAAATGACCTTCGTAATCCTGGTCTTCAGCTGCACTCGCGCTTGTTGCAGAGACTTCGGTGGATTTGCGCCTAGATAGCCAGGGACTGTCCAAAAATCCTGGTTGAAATAGGTCGGATCTTGGGCGCGCACCAGATTGAACAAAATGGGGAACGCTCCCTCGCCTAATGTCTTGTAGTCGAACCAGGCCGTCGGCGGAAAACCCATCCGAGTCACTTCTTGTAGCGCCTCTTTCTGCTCCGGATCGAGATCTCGATACATATCTCCGCTTCCTCCCGGCTCCACAGCGTCAAGGATCGAAGGGAACTTGTCCCACAGCAGACGCATGGCATAGATGCGCACTGTGAAAACGTTGGGAATGGCTTGCGGTGATCCGATGACATACGGCACGACACCGTCCCACACGTCGGTATTCTCGAATCCGCTTATCGTCTTGAAGGCTCCGCCGCTTCCCCCCCAAGCGTAGCCGTAGGTCCGGTGAGGACCATACATTTCTGCGGCGACCGTTCTGGAGTACTTGGCTGCAGCGGCATTCACTCGAAAACCCGAAACAGAAGGATTCATCATGGCCGTCGGGCCGCCTTCGTTTGTCTCGATAAAGTAACCGCCACTCTCAATCGCAAAGCTGATCTGATCTTCTACCCCGGTTGCATGCTGCTCCAAGTTTTCACCGCCCGGAGCTGGCGTAATGTGCTGAAAGAAACGTCCTTGATATCGTTCCTTCGGTGGAAAGTAGAAAGAAAAACGCGCGTCAGTCCCTTTGAACCCGCCATGCACATAGCGGTGGCGCACGGGCTTGTCGCGCCATTCGTCCACATCGATGTACGGCTCCTTGAACATGGGATCGGCTGTGTCAGCTGCGTTGGCAGCCGGTGCTACGCCATTTTGTTGCGCACGTGTCAGACGCGAGCTGCTACTAACAAGAGCCAGAACCAAAATGACAACCGCCATAGAAGCTTCCGGAACGAATCTCTTTTGTCTTTTCATCACGTATCCACTAGTTTCCAGGTTCGATTGCTGCCCACTCTTCATGCCGTAGTGACGAGTTCGGCCGCCAATGATGTGCGTTGATCAACAACATCGCGAATCGGTCGGCTTTGAGACATTACCGGGCCGCAGGCGCATGGGGCCGGACCACCTAAAACGCGTATCCGGCCCAAGGTTACCTGTTGATCCCCGATTAGAACAGAAGCTTCAGCGAGAACTGAAGAATTCGAGGATCACGAGCGCCGCCGATCACTCCAAAATTGGCAGAGTTAAAATCCGAGCCGGGAGCATAAAAATTGGGATGATTCAGTACGTTAAATGCCTCTGCACGGAACATCAAATGGAGCCGTTCGGTACCTAGCGGGAACGTCTTCATCACAGCTGGATCAATGTGGATCCAGCTGGGGGAGCGGAAGCTATTCCGTTGAACATTGCCATAAGTTCCGGCGGCGTTGCTTTGAAACGCGGCCGCGTTGAGTTTTCCGTCCACATAAGCGGGTGCATGAGTCGTGTTCCAATCCGCTCGATCAAGGCCGAGTCCAGTTTGTGAGTTGCCTGCAGAATCGGTGATGCTGAAGGGCTGCCCCGCATCCGCCACCACCAAGCCACTCACGGTCCATGAGCCCGCGACGGTGCGCAAGAAGACGCCGTTCCCCTTCAGGTCAGGCGAGTTCCAGACCGCCGTGGTGCGGAAAGTGAGATCCTGGTCGAAGTCGCAGCGCCCATATCGAACACCAGGGAGGTATGCCCCGTTGGCGACGAGGTTGTCGCCCACACCCGTCGCACCAAATACGCCCGATGTGCTTGGCGGTAGCGATGCATCATCGAGACACTTGGACCAGTTGAAAGCTGAGACAAGATCAAGACCACCTTCACCGCGATGGTGGTATGTGGCGTTCAGGCCGTTGTAGCTTGAAGTTGAATTGCTGACCAGGGTAAGAAGTTGACCCAGGCCTTCTGAACTATAGGGCCGAGTCGACCCAGGTTTGGCAGAATTGCCATTATAGACCGGGAGGTTGGCATCGTAACTCTGCGCGATGTGGATTCCCTGAGTGCCAACATAGGCGAGTTCCATACTGTCGGAATTCGTAAATGCGTGCTGCAGCGACAAGGTCCACTGATTTACATATGCAGGCCGGAAGTTCTTGTCGATTGCGGAAGGGGAAAAGCCAATCTCTTTTGCGATGGCGAAGCTGACATCCGGGGGAGGTCTATAGCTGGCGTCATGGAATCCTTCCTCGAATGGATTGGGCAATCCTTGGGATGTCCAGGGAGCATCTACCGATTGCGAAGTTATGGGGTGGACTTGGAGGAAACTGCGAACGAATGGCGGAGCTGAAAATCCAAGCAGGCTCTGTAGCGGAAATTGAGTGGAATACATACCCCAGCCCGCGCGAAGCGCAGTATTGCCACTCTGGTCGAGTCTGTATGCTATTCCCAATCTGGGCTGCACTATCAGGTACTTCGAGGTAGTGCCGCCGTTGCTGCAGCCATGGTCGCCAGGATAGATCAGGCCTAGCGGTGCATTCGTGAATACTTGCGATTGCTGACCTGGATTCCAGCAGTCCATGTGGTTGCTTGCAGGGGCGTAAGGAAGATACGGATCCCAACGAAGTCCGCCCGTAAGCGTTATACGGCTGGAAGCACGGTACTTGTCCTCCGCGTAAAGGCCGAACAAATTGCCATCGATCTTTGAGTAGTTGCCATCGGCCTGGAGCCACTCATAAGGATGGCCCAGAATCAGGTCCGCATAACCGTTATTGTCAAGAGGACCATAGCCGCCGAAGAGGCTATTGAGACCGACGAAAACAAATGAAGGGTTCTGGCCTGTGTAGTTTGTCTGGTTCAAACTCACAATCCGAGCATCGACTCCAAGCGACAGTTCATGTTTGCGGAAGGGATGCATCACATCGACACTGTAGTCCCAGCTCGCACGAGTATTCTCGCCAAAAGAATTGGCGGATACAAAGAGGCCACCAAGCGCATAAAACGTTGGCAACGCGGGGTACACCCCGTCAGTTACGCCGGTGGCTCCAAGTTTCGTGAGACTGAGGTCGGCGAGGCTCGGAGCGGCGTAACCCTTGTTGTCGGCCTTCATCCAGGAAGCCCGCGCATCCGCGATCCACGAACCTGCTTTTGAGGTCCAGGTGTCCCCCAGTGTGAAGTCGTCCCAGAAGCCGCTGCTGCCGCCCTGGGCTGTCAGCGCATTCTTGCCGCTGGCCGTCTGGCTGCTGTTCGTCATTTCATCGGCAGGAGTCTTTGTGTGCTCGGAAAAGTACCGTGCAAACAGCCGGTGCTGTCCGAGGTTGTAATCGATCTTCGCCACCCATTGCGGGTCGTTGGTATCGTTGGGAACCGTCGTATTATAGTAAGCAAGTTTACCCCCCAGAGAATAGTTGGGCGGGGGGATGTACTTCATGAGATTGCTAACCACCGTACTCATCGGCAGTTGTACGATGTTGCCCGTAATGGCGCTCTTGAACTGTCCTGCCTGCATGTTTTCAGTAGGAGTGACAATTCCGACGTAAGAATCGATGAGGGTTTGCGCCCGAATAAGTGTTTGCTGATACGAACCGAAAGCAAACAGCTTGTTCTTTATGATCGGTCCACCCGCGGCGAAACCGAACTGATTCCGCTTCAAGGTGTCGGGAGTTGTGGCAAAGTAATTCTCGGCATTGAAGAAGCCGTTCCGGATAAACTCAAACACGGATCCATGGACTTGGTTCGTACCGGACTTGGTGACAATATTGACCGCGCCGCCTGGCGCGGATACGTAACGGGCTCCATAGGACCCAGTCACAACGGAGAACTCCTGTGTCGCATCCGGATTCGGGAAGGGCCCGCCGATTACGTTGTAGGGATCGACGTTCCCAGCTCCATCCAGCGAGAAGTAGGTTCCACCGGGACGAACACCATTGGTCGTCGGAGCACTCTCGTCGCTGAGCACGGAGCCCCCTGCCGCCACAGTACTGTTCGGATTTGTGCCTACCGGGTTGATCGTTGCATCGGTCACCCCGGCGGCCGTGTACATCAAGGCAGCGGGGTTGCGGCCGTTCAGTGGCAGGTTGGACACAACGTTCTCATCGACCACGGTTTGAATGGTGTTGTTTGTACTTTCCACCGCCGGCGCTTCTGCCGTGACAACTACATCTTGAGTCTGAGCGCCCACGGTCATTGCAACCTGGATCGTGGCGACCTGCCCCACCGTCAGGACAATGCCCTCCTGCTTGTAGCTTGCGAAGCCACCCTTGCTGACTCGGATAACGTATGGTCCTACGGGAATCGAAGAGAACCTGAACGATCCTTCTGGCCCCGAGACTGTTTCAGTCCTGAAACCTGTCTGGGTTTGGACCACAGCCACTTTCGCCCCCGGGATAACGGCGCCCGTGTTGTCCTGCACGGTTCCGTTCAGGGTTGCGGTTGACACCTGCGCTCGGCCCGACGTGCCAACAGACGCGATCAAAACGCAGAGCACGGCGAATCCTGCCAGTTTGCTTGCCCGAAGTCCTCCAAGACTCCGCAAAATCCTTGTGAACATCTCGCCCTCCTTCATTTCCTGCCTCCAGGAAAGCGGCTGCAGTGTGACGCGCCAGCATTTGTCATATGAGGCCGCACGTGACACTTTCTGCCATGGACACGAACTATATCTGACAGTTTACGCCATTGTCAACATATTGTGCGAGGAAAATCATGTGACTCTCCACCGGCAGCAATGTGAATCTGCGGCGGTGAAGACACGTTGTGCCTAAGGATGTGAAAAAGGAGTGGTTTGCAGGATAGTTCCAGCTACCTACGAAAGGATTCCTCGCATTTGCACGGCGATGGCCTTACCTGAAGGCGAACGAAGTGGATGGGATTCGGGTCGGGAACTGGATTATCCGCACCGCGATGCGGATGACCTGATTTAATTGAGTTCCCAACCTATCAGCGAGCGACCAGTTGGCGGCGAGACCGCTTCCGCTGGGTGGACTTCGCGGAACCTGCATAGGTTCCGGTGCTGTTCTCGCAGAACAAGCGGGCTAGCTTCCCAAACACATTTCTTGAGGCCGTCGAGCAGTCCTTCGCCTCCCCTATGAACCACGAACTCAAGGTCAGATCAACAACCATGAGCGTCAGGATGGCCAGCATCCTGGGTTCCAGGCTGTACTTGCTTGCGTTCTTCGTTCTCTCGGCAAACGCTTCCGAAAGCCGGTTCTCAACGTCGACCATCCCACCACGGTGAGCCTGCCGCGCAGCGAAGTTCGTGGCTGTGATCTCGATGATCTGGCGGGTTTGCGGTTGGGACATTGCAAACTCAGTGCCCGCGGACGCAGCTTGTCGAATTACCTCAAGCGGATGCAACTCGGCGGGGCAGGCGGCAACTGCTGAAACGAGAACGTCCCCGTAGTTGACGATGCTGTAACCCAGCAGATCGCCCTTCGTCGCAAAGTACCGAAAAAAAGATCGCTGCGATATGCCGGCGGCTTCCGCAACCTGGTCGATCCTCGTTTCGTTAAAGCCGTTGCGCGCGAACAGGTTGATCGCAGCTACATAAATTGCATCGCGCACCACTTCTTGCTTACGCGTCTTAAGGCTTTTATTCATAGAGGATCACCTGCGCCGTATTTGACACTATTTTGTTATCCTGCCAATAATAGCACAATCTGACAAAGATGGATTGATATGTTATGGCGTTTTATGTTGACGATGGCATAGTATGTCGTCACGCAGCCGCGCTCCTAGCCAACGAACGAACATCACGGACGTCCGCGAGGCAGGGATCTTTGGGGGCTATGGCAAAGATTGCGGTTCTCCGCTTTGTAAGGTGCTCATAGCCAGTTCACGTTTGCGATGTCTACCCGCCCTGTTTCTCTCGCAGAAAACGACGAGTCGTAAAGGGCCTGGCAGGAATCGGTCGGCTACTACTCCGTGTCAAGGGGGGCTGTGGCGGTGACAGTGTCACACCCGGGTCCCTCTTGTAACTGGCTGAATTAATTTAAGATGGGTTCAAATCTGAACCACAGGGCAGCGTTCTAACCAGCTGAACTACGCTCCCGCATAAACCGATTCCCTATTTTTACCGGGCGTTCCTTTCCGTACCCTTGGGTTCCCCAAGCTTCCCGAGAATGCCGTCGTGACAGACAGAGGTCTGCTGAGCACTCCAAGAGAACGGTAAAAGCCTCCCTTCTCGGCAGCTCCGTTCTGCTAATCGAACTAGCCCACATGCCAGGCGATGATAGGGTTCACCAATTGAGGAGTGATTTTGAGAAAGGCTGGTGTCGCCGATCCTTCGAGGTTCTCATCTGGAACATTTCAAGGGTTTTAGAAGACAGCTTGAATTCCGGAAAAACCTTGCGCGACCAATACGCGACCAGCACCGGAAATCTGGTATATTATTGAAAAATAAGGTATTTAGTAAGAACACATAAAAACCTCCCGCACGGAAGGTTTCGGTTGAGATACTTTGTAAGTTGATTTAAATGGTGGCCAGGGACGGGATTGAACCGCCGACGCCGGCCTTTTCAGGGCCGCCTAGCAAGCGAACTAAGTGCTCTGGAATCAGCGGATGTGGTTGAAGCAATTAGTGTTATGGCCTCCTCGATTGAGGATGGTTTGGGACGGTTTGGGCTGTTGTCGACCGTACGATGGTCGTGTATTGGTCGTGTGCCCCCAACGCTTTTAATCCTGGACCTACTCAATGCCATGCGAATAAACCGCTCCGAGGATTTCCGATCGGCCAGTGAATTGTGCCGGCACACTCATCCCTATTTGATGCCATTGGTGCTGGATAGCGTTTTGGCGCTCATTGAGAAATCCGTAGCGATCAATTGGTAGCAAGCACTTGTCCGAGATGCCGGTTATACAGCAACTTGGATAACGGCAAGTTGAAGGACTCAGTCCATGTGGACACATGGACTGAGTCAGATTCGGTCTTGCCCCGGTAGAATGCCGGCATTGACGACCAGATTAGCGGCCACGATGTCCTATAGAATTCGTGAAGGAACCCGCATCGAGCGGCAACGCCGCCGCTTGGTCTTGCTGGGCAAATTATCCGCCCGGGCTTGCCCACGAATTGAATAACTTCGGGCCCGCCGCCAAGCGCGCGGACGATCAGACGCGCTACACGCTGGCAACAATGCGAAGCGCAAACTTCGAATTGCGGCGGCAGCCCCTGGATGACTCTGACAAAGCCAGAATCGAACAAGTGGAAGCCTCACTGCTGCAATCAGGAGCGACGCAGTTGGACGGACTGGCTCTCACAGCTCGATAGGTAGTCTCGTTCCCATTCCGCATCGCAATCAAGCCATAAAGATAACTCGCCCGGGCCTAAATATTGGCGATACGTGATCGCCGTGACAGGCGGCAAACCTAGGCTGATAGGTATCTGAGTCCTTGGCGCCGGGATAATCCAGGCGATGGCTGTACCGTGGCTGCACTAGCTCATGAGGTGGCTCGCTCGACGCCTGACTCAAGGCAGCATTAGAGCGGGGATTCGATCCGCCCGATGAGCCGGTTGCGACGACATCATCGCGTCCTCTGCATTGTACGCGATATAGTGGATTCACCTTTCTGTCGTGCCTTTGCCTTTAGAGAGACCAATGCGAGCTTGGGTGATTTCGTGGATTGTCTTTTGTGCCGTTGGTCTCGTGTTCCCGGCCGCTCTGCTGGTTTTCGAGTGGCGTCCGCAATCGGCGAGTCACGGGCTCCTTGGTCATTCCGTAATCGCAGTCGTTGTTCTCGCGCTGGCTTTGATCGCACAGATGCGGTGGCGCTTGTGGGTGCGGACTTCACTCGGCGGTTGTACTTACCATCGGGCCGTTCGCACCCCTAGCATTGATCAATGCCATCTGCGCTATCGTTCGAAAAGCGTGGGCGACAGCAAATAGCATCAGCAGTAGTAGCTCTGGCTTAGTTCTTCGTTGGGCCTTGTCAATTCAGTTCCGACCACGGGTGACTCATCCAACATGTCGGTCGTGAATAAATCCTACTGAGTATGATCGACGACTTCTAGTTCATTCTCAACGAAGTTTTTGTGCTCGTCCCAAATCTGTGGGAGACCGGATACTCGGGGCGCAGAGGCGTGGGGTCCAGCGGTTCATTCGGCGCAGGTGCTACCCAGGTCTTCGGGGCTTTCGGAGTCTGGCAAGCGAACCAGGTTATGTTTGAATATGTACGAACCCACACTTACACCCTGGCGTGCGCCCGCTTCCTGATCGTAGCGGAAGTGAATTCCGCCATAAACACGCGCATCGTCTATGTCGTCGGTGATCTCTTCCAGCTTCGTGTAGTGCAGGACGATGCCCGGAGTCCCTGGAAAGGACAATATGAGGGAATGGCTTCCGCAGCCGAAGACTTTCTCGAGAACCTCTCGGGCGCTATAACTCGCGGAGGCATGGGCCGAGGGGTAGCTGGGAAATGGGGGAGTGGTGATAAGCGGCGTAAAGCCGGGATTCGGATCGGTCCTGGGATTGTCGTCAGTGTCTCCGGCACGAATAGCGGTTACCGGGCGCCAGCGGACATAAAAATACTTTGACTCCATGGATGAAACCAAACCGTCGCTGACGGCCATGTTGACAAGTGCAAGAGCGCGAGCTTTTGCAGTGAGCGACGTGCCTTGGGCGAGCATTATCTGCTGCACCACGGAGTTCCACACATCAACTGCGCTCGCATTGCCATAAAACTGCGCAACGTCCGAGCGATCCTGAGGGCGCGCAGTACTGTTGACATCGCCTACCTCCGACACCTCTTTGTAGGACTTCGTGTATTTGTTGCTGGTGAGCGCCGGTGGCGCGTCCGAGCGGAATTGCTTGCTGCTCTTGATCCCGAAGGTCGAGACGTTAGGCCACTGCCTGAGGATGCCGGGACCGAAACCGGGCGGGGTCGGCTGCCAGACGCCGGGGTCCGTCGATGATGGTAGAAATATCTCGGGTGGCGAAGAGCCGTCGTTGGCACGTAAAGCGATCATCGCCGAAGCGGACGCGTTACCGACGGCCACACCTTTATCCTTGCCTGCACCGTTTGGAATGTGAGCCAGTGAGGCCGCCATCGCCGCATCAAGAGAGACTGCAGCGGCTGGAAAGTAAAACTTGAGCACGTCATGGGCAGAGGCGATCGCGGCGGCTTCGGCCGAGGCGCCGTCCGGGGCGGATATCGTGTCCAGGTATGGGTGGTACCGGTGAGTGCATGCATTGACCGCTTCGAATACAGCCAATTGGGTTATGGATGCGAGGCGCGCCCTGTTGAATGGGATCTCAGCCGACGTCGTATTCAACATGATTGTGTGCCAGTCCGAAACGGCATCCGACATCGTATTGAGCGAGATCGCGTCCCTTTGGGGGACGGTATTCTGGCAAACTCCTGCCGCGGGCGTTAGAAGCAGTAACCACACAAGAAGGCTCTTGCGTGTAAATAACATTTTCATTGGCGACCTCTCCGGGCGGATGGGAATCCGCGCGGAGAACCATGCGCGAGCTGCCGGAAAAGCGCAATCATGGCCATGTCTAAAAAAGGTCACAAATTGCTAGGCATCTAAACCCAGTGATAAGTGCAGCCTGCAGATCGCCGACTCCGGGAAGGAAATATGGGCCGGGTGTCAATTCCTCGTGTTAGCCTTTTCCAACAAGGCGGGCCAACCGTGGCGCACGAGGCACAAACCGTGGCTAGGGTAAGTTTCGGTCCGTTTCAGCTGGATACTCAAACGGCCGAGCTCTTCAGGGCGGGGTCGAAAGTTCGGCTTTCGGGACAGTCGGCTCAGCTGCTCGTGATTCTTGTGCGGCGCGCGGGCCAGCTCGTCAGCCGTGAAGATCTGCATCTCGGTTTGTGGCCCCACGATACCTACGTCGACTTTGATCGTGGCTTGAATAATTGCGTGAGCCGGATTCGCGAAGCTCTCGGCGATTCCGTAGCATCGCCCCGGTATATCGAAACTCTCCCCAAGCAGGGGTACAGATTCATAGCTGATGTTAAATCTCAGCGAACGCCGAACAATTTCACCGCAGATCCCGTCATGGCAGTCCCACCTGAACAGGTCTTGCCGGCGTCCGGGCTGGCCGTCCCTCCTCCTGGCCCGCCCGACAACAATCTGCTCAGGCGCCGATGGCGCCGCGTTCTCGGTGGAGTCGGCGCCCTGGTCGCTTTGATTGTGCTCGCAGCAGTCTGTCTGGTGTGGAGACTGTGGGAGCGGGACTATTTCTGGCACAATCCGCTGCTCGGGGCCAAGGTGGAGCGGCTGACCGATTTTGAGGGCGACGAACTGGATGCAGCCATCTCCCCTGACGGAAAATTCGCGATATTTTCCTCGGACCGTTCTGGGGAGCCCGACGTATGGCTCACACAGGTCGGCAGCGGCGAATTCGCCAATCTTACAAAGGGCAGCGTTCCCCGATTCATCTTCAACAACAGTACCGTCCGGCGGACGGGGTTCTCAGGAGACGGTTCGCAGGTTTGGGTAGTCGAGTCCCGGCATGAGAGACCGACCAGGGAGAGAACGTGGATCGGACCAGCGATCGGAGGCGCCTTTCGCCCCTTCCTCGAGGAAGGCCTGGAACCTGCGTGGTCACCGGACGGAAGCCGAATGGTCTATCGTACTCCCGATGCAGGCGATCCGATCTTCATCGCGGACCGCAACGCGAGTAATCCCAGACGCATTTTTGCGGCGAAACCTGGCGTGCACTGTCACTACCTCACATGGTCGCCCGATGGCCGCTACATCTATTTTGTCGGCGGCACTCCGTCGACCGAGGAAATGGACATCTGGCGAATTCCCATAGCAAGCACAAGTCAGGCTCCGACACCGGAACGAATTACTCATCACAACGCCCGGGTCGCATATCTTAGCTGGCTCGATTCCCGAACCTTACTATATTCCGCTACTGCCGAAGATGGGTCGGGGCAATGGTTGTATTCGATCGACGTGGAGCATCGTATTCCCCATCGAGTGACCTCCGGTATCCAAGACCAGTTCCTGTCAGCCTCTGTCAGTAAGTCAAGTCCAGTCCGACTCGTAGCCAGTGTTGCACGGTCCAGTGCGAGCCTGTGGACGATTCCCATATCCAATCAAGTACAGCCGGAAGCGTCTGCAACTCGAATGTTGGTTCCGAATCCGCGGGCTCTTGGACCTCGGCTCGGTGATGGCTATCTGCTCTTCCTCTCCGGCCGTGGCGGTAGCGACGGCTTATGGCGCCTGGAGAACGGGGCTGCCCGCGAACTATGGAAGGGGACCGATGGAGGCTTGGTCGCTCCCCCCGCGATAGCTCCAGACGGCGGACGAATTTGTTTCCCCTATAGAAGAGAGGGGCATGCGCGCCTCAATGTTATGAATTCCAATGGCGCGACCGTGGCTACTCTGGCCCCATCTCTTGACGTCCGAGGTGAACTCTCGTGGTCACCAGATGGAAAGTGGATCGTAGCGGCGGCGGACCGCGGCGATGGAACACATGTGTTCAAGATCCCGGTTGACGGCGGTGAGCCAGTTCAACTGCTAGACACTCTTTCCTACAATCCAGAGTGGTCGCCTGACGGTAAGTTCATTGTGTACTCCGAGCAACAGGGCGGGGGACAGTTTGCCGTAAGAGCCGTGACGCCCGAGAAATCGCCCGTGTCTGTTCCAGCCATTTCCGTCGTTTACACCAGAGGAACATCCTATCGCTTCCTTCCCGGCCAGAATGCGCTGATTGCTCTGGAAGGCGATTTCCGCAGGCAAGACTTCTTCCGCGTCGATTTGCGCACCGGAGAACAGCGCAGGCTCACCGATCTGCAGCCAGGTTATCGTGTACAGGATTTTGATGTTTCACCGGACGGCAAGCAAATCGTATTCGACCGCCTGCGGGACAATGCAGATGTCGTCTTGATGGAACTACCCAACTAGAGGATCGTGCCATTTTACCCTCCGGATCTTCAACCCCGGATCGTATAGAGGAAGACGACCCAACGTAGCGCCCGTCGTGCGACCAGCACATCCTGGGATCCACGTTTCAGGTTAGGCGGTTCTTCGGCCAAGTGAAGCGAACACGTTCGCAAACACCCAACCTCAACGCACTCTACCTCAAGCCGTCGTCCTGCCGGAATTGGAAAGGGGCGAACCCACCTCGCCCTGTGCCACATCTGGGGCAACTGTAACGACCAGTCCAGTATATATGGGAGGTGGTTCAATAATGGTGATGGTTTGCAGTGGTGTGCTAAGGAGCTTGCATAGGTCAATCCCTGCGCTGACTGCGTCACGCGCTCCTGGAGAGTCGTCGTAGGCGACGGTGATCTTTTGAAATGGCTTCAACGCTTGATTCATCGGATTAGATGAGATCCCTTCTCGCATGAGCAATTCTGTTTGGTTCATTAGTCGTCCCAATCCCGGAGGGGCTTTCCGTTCGTGTCAAGGCGCACAGCCTCCCTGTCTGCGTCGGGGTTCGCCTGATCTGACGTGGATGTGCGTGTCGATGCCACAAGCAACCTGTAGAAATCCACTGGATGATTCCGGGGCTCCCAGCGATAACGTACGATGCCCGGACCATCGCTAGTTGAGAATTGAGACTCGTTTGTTTGCATTGGAACGATACTCATTTTGACCTCCGGACATGACCATATCGGAATGAACGCCTGTCCTCACTCATTTGCACGTTGTCCAATGGCTTCGTTTAGCTGGTCCCGAGCCTGTGCGAACTCAAGTTGCGATTCGAGGAGCATCGTCTGTGCTTCCGATTCATGTGCTACCGCGGCTTCCGCCTGAGAGCGGAGATCGGTGCCTTGGATCAGCCCTTGCTCCGAAACGCGGCGGGCTTCTTTGCGGGCCGCAAGCAACTCCTGCGCCACAGCAATCATTTGTTCCGTCTGCTCAAGCTTGTTGTAGGCAGTCTGCACCTTTACTTCTATTTCGTCGTTGATTCGCGCCAGATTTTCTTTTGCCTGAGCGAGTTGCGCATCACGTTCGCGAAGCGTACCCCGCCTCTTGCCGCCGTCAAAGATGTCATAGCTGGCGTGAACGCCGAAGGTTCCAAAGTTGCCGGCGAGAAATGGGACATTGTTCTGGTGGCTGTACCGAGCAAAAGCTTCGATGTCCGGTATGTATTCACGTTTGGCAGCCTTTACTCCGGCTGAAGCCTTTTCCACCCCAGCCTTCGCTTCTGCAATCTCTGGATTGGATTCGAGGGCGAGCTTTATGCACTCCTCGCGAGAGGAACTGACAGCAGGAGCTGGAACATCGGGATCGAGTACGACTTCACTCTTGATTGGAAGGCCAATGACGTCGTTGAACTGCATGCGTAAGTCTGAAAGCTGCAACTGCGCAGTCAGCAAGTCCTGTTTTGCCTGCAGCGATTGCGCCCTGCTCTCGATGAGGTCGGCTTCCAGCGTGCTCCCGTATTTGACCTGTTGTACGCGTTCGCCCTGAAGATTCTCAGCCGCGCGGATCTTGGCCTCGATTGCCCGTTCTTGCGACTGTACGATCAGGATCTTGTAATAGAGTTGCCGCACCTTCAGCGCCACCTCATCCTTGACCGAAGCAGCTTCCCCCTTGCTGGCCTCTACATCGGCGCGCGCAATGTCATTTACGGCTTTGATCTTGAAGAGCTGCGTCAGCGGCTGAGACAGGCCAGTGCCGCTGGTTTCGAAGCTTTCCGCGCCCTGGTTGATGATCGATGTATGGGAAGGTATCGGAGTATTACCCACAGTGCCAAACGCGCCGGACGGTATCTCGATCAATTGAGTATCGGTTAGGTGTGTGAACACACTATCGTTTCTCAGCACCGGAAGGTATGCGCTTCTGGCTACTTCCTTGGCATGCTCGTCTTCCTCGACTTTGAGAGACGCGATCCGAACATTGTGATTGTGCTCGAGCGCCAGTTCGACTGCTTGCTGAAGGTTTATTGATCGCGTGGCGGATGGATCTTCTCTCTGCGCCACTGCGCTTATATGTCCTGCTGACAGGACGCCGACAATCAATAGCCGTCGAAAATTCATGACCGACCTTCCTGAGATGGATTGGAGCCCTGCTGTAGGTAAGGCAGTTGACGAAAGCTCATGGGTGACTTGCGTAACAGGGCGGTGGCAAGCAACATCACCACGCAAGTCCAGGCAATACAATGGCACGCGTCGATGATCGTCAGACTGTAAGCCTGCAGGCGAAGTTTGCTATCGATGACTTCCAAGGCGCGCCCGGTGGCGATGACGAAGCCGTTCGATCTGCCTGCCAGACCCGCGGCCAAACCATGCACGGACCCATCTGTGAGCCAATTGGCCGACTGGACGTGCAGTCCGAGAAGGTTTGAGTGAAATTTCTCCCGATCCGCAATGAAATGTTGCATCAGGGTCACACCCGCTTGTCCCCCAAGCAATCGCACGGTGTGAAAGAACGCCGAAAAGGTGAATGCGCGTTGTGGAGCCTGAAGCGCCCCTGAGAACGCAGCTTGCAAGATAAGCGACGAAACCAGGCCGAGCATGGCAAAGGATTGGCCGACCGACATGAGCAACTCCGACCGGAAGTAATTTTCCGGGGCCCATGCGCTTGTGAAAGCTGAATTGATAAAGCAAGCAAATGCGATAACTGTGAAACCGATTGCCATCAGCAGGTGTGAGTCGATGCCTTTATATAAAAGGAGGGCGCCGATGAATGCCAGCACGAGTTCGAAGACCGCAGTCCAGAATATGGCCGGTCCATACTGCTCGGCCTCGAGACCTCGCACTGACAGCGAGAGCGGAATAATGACGATGGTTGCTAAGAGCACGAACCTGAACGTGAATAGCGCGAATGCCAGGAGGATTGTGTTCCAGTTCCTGAGGTAAGGCAGGTCGACCAGAATGTTGGACCGATGTAACCTCTGCAACAGGGCGCAAACCAAAAACAATGCCGCCCCTGCTACCAATCCATTGAATAATCCTGACCTCCACCAGTCGAGCCTCTCTCCCTGATCCAAAGCCGCATAGAGCAGCGCAAACCCGGCACTGAGATAAAGGAAACCGGTGAAGCTCGGTGTTTCCTTCTTGCTCTGAGGTTTCGGCGCTTGCGGAATTCCGAAGTAGATACACGTCATCATTACGGCGGTCATAATCGCAGGCAGCCAGAACATCCATTCCCAGGAAACGTGATTGCGGAAGAATCCGTAGATGGATGGCGCGAAATTGACCGCGCCTTCAATGAAGAAGGCGTATAGCGCGAGCACCAGAGCTAAATACCGCAAGGGAATATTGCTCAGTGCGAACGTCAGGGTCAGCGGATAGAACGTCCCAGAAGTTAATCCGCCAATCCCTAACAGGAAAACCAACAGGCCATAACTGTGCACCAGAGGAAGAAATACGCAGATCACAGTGAACAGCGACGCACAAACAAGTAGCACCCGTCGCGGTCCCAGCAATGCCCCCAAATAGACCGAGAAATGGCCCGATAAACATCGTGGCAACGTTGAATGCAGTGCCGATCCAAGACCCTTCGTCAAAGCCAATGCCGACGTTTCCCTTGAGATCCGCGAGCCCCAGCCCGAGCAACCGTCCAGTTAGGGTCACGACGGCTGCGCCTAGTAGCACCCCCAGGATACCCAGCAGCGGACTATGAGAGAGATCCGCAGGAAGGGGCGACACTTGCGATCGAGAAGTCGCTTCAGCGCTTCGAACTGGCGCTGCAATGGAGGCTGCGCTCATCGGGTTACCTTCCAGTTCTCACGGTTACTAGAGCAGAAAGTCCGGGCCGCAGCTGCGCAGTTAGAGGGGAGTTGTCGAGCGCGATCTTGACCGGCACTCGCTGAACGACCTTGGTGAAATTGCCCGTTGCATTGTCAGGTGGAAGCAGTGCAAATTGAGAACCGCTTGCCGGTGCAATCTCTAGAACCCGGCCCTTGAACACCTGGCCGGGGTACACGTCAACACGAACCTCGGCAACATCGCCGGGTTTGACATTCGTGAGCTGGGTTTCGCGGAAGTTCGCAGCGACCCAGCGGGTTGTTTCAACGAATGTCATCACCTGTGCTCCCGGCGAGACAAGTTGGCCCGGATGGACCTGACGCTCGCCCACGGTGCCGTCCGCAGGCGCCACAATGCGTGTGTAGCCCAGGTTCACCTGTGCCACTGTCAGCGCTGCTTCTTTGGCATGAAGATCTGCGATGAGCTGCTCGTCCTGAGATTGGAGGACAGTCTTGGCACGGCGCTCAGCTTCCGCTGCCGATTCATCACTGCTTAGTAGTGCGTGCGCCTGAGAGAGATCCGCGTCGCGGGTTGCCGACTGCGCCGCGAATCTCTCCTCATCGGCGACCGCCGATTCAAGTTTCTGTTTCGTTGTTGCATTCGATTTGATCAGCGATTCCTGGCGGGTTCGTTCCTCAGTGCTACGAGTCACATCTGCGCGCACAGCGTCCTTTCCGGCTTGAGCGGCAGCGATCTCAGCATTGGCATTATCGATTCCCGCAAGAGCGCGCTGAATCTTTGCATCTTGCAACTCCTGCTGTCTGCGATTGTTTTCAAGAGCTGCCATGGCTGCTTCGACACCGGCCTGAGCCTGTGCTACTTGCGCCCGGTAGTCATCGTCGTCGAGTTGAACCAGCACGTCTCCTTTGTGGACAATCTGGTAATCGTTCACTTTCACTTCTCGCACGATACCCGGGACTTTCGTACCGAGTGGGGTGAGATCGCCACGGACATAAGCATCGTTGGTTACCTGCTCGGTCCGTGCTCCCTCGTACCCGTTCCAGTTCCGTGCAATGGTCACAATGACAGCCACGGCCAGCGCGATGACAATCAAGGGTGTCCCATACTTTTGCCACGCTGGCTTCAGCACTTGTGATTCGATGATGTGTGCCGTTTGATTCATAACTGATTCCTTTCCGAACAACTCGTCCTGGGCATCTCTTATCGTTTTATTTGCATCATCGCTGCTCTTTCTTGGGAGACCGTGGCAAGGTGTCGAAGGCAGCCGTCGGTCTATGGGGATCAGCTCCGTTTTCTGCTCGAGTTGTGTGCGGGAGAGTACAAAGACGCGCATTGTGCCAACCACCACAAGAATTGCCCCGTGATAGAGAGTACGAATGCGAGATCCTTGATCTCGATCGCCGGCGCCGAGGTGGACGAAATGATGTTGGTACTTGAACCGGAAACCGCTAGTTTCGCAATCAGCATCCAGGGGATGAGGCCAAGGAGAGCAGCAGTCCCCCACACAGAAAGCCACTGAATGCACCTGTAAATCGGGATCACTTTATCCTCCAAGGACACGACTCAATTGCACTTCCATAGTCTCTGTTCGCCCATCAATGCACAGTTCCAACCGCTTGCGCTTTCTGTTTAGCTCCCTCTGATCGCTGAGTGGCAAGTTCGTTGTTGAAAATGAAATCGGTTACTGTCGTGCCCGTGATCAGGCGGGCACTCCGACTGAAAGTGATCTCCTGGAATGCCCATTGAATGAACACCAGCACCTTACTTTGAAACTGGACGATGTACATCAGATGAATGAACGCCCAAATGATCCACGCCGGCAATCCAGAGAGCTTGACTCCGAACGCGTTTGCAACCGCGGAGGCGCGTCCAATCACGGCAAGGCTTCCCTTGTCGAAATACTTGAAAGGCGGCAATACCCCTCCCGTTTCAATTTTCTTGACGATGGACTTCGCGGCGTACGCGCCACCCTGCATCGCGACCTGTACGACACCAGGCAGCGGTTTCCCAAAGCGGTCGAGGGATACAGCAAGATCCCCAATTACGAATATGTTTCCGAAGCGCGGCAGGGTCAGATCGGGTTCTACCTTAATCCTGCCACTCTTGTCCGTCTCTGCCCCGGCGCTCTTGGCAAGCGCTCTTCCCAGGGGCGGAACGGTAACGCCTCCGGCCCAGATCACCGTTCTGGCATCCAGGTGTACTTCTGTGGAACCTTGTGCAATTGTCACGCCTTCACGATCGATGGCTTTGACCATGACTCCCGTACGCACCTGCACACCCAGCCGCTGCAGCGCCTCGGTGGCCTTGTGGGCGAGTTTTTCCGTGTACGGCATCAAGATTCGCGGAGCTCCATCCATGAGGATGATCCGAGCTTCCTCGGGCCGAATCGATCGAAAGTCATTCCTGAGGGTCTGCCGAGCGATCTCGCCGATCGCGCCGGCGAGCTCGACACCCGTAGGACCCCCTCCGACGATGACAAATGTCAACCAGGAGGATCGAGCGACCGGATCAGAGATCCGCTCGGCGACCTCAAATGCATAGAGAATCTTGTGACGAACATCTGTGGCTTCCTCGATGCTTTTCAGGCTGGGCGCCCATTGGCGCCATTCTTCGTGGCCGTAGTACGAGCTCTGGGCGCCGGCAGCAACGATCAGAAAGTCGTACTGAATGATCGCTCCATCGGCGAGAAGGATTGAGTGTGCCTCAGGATTTACATCAACGACATCGCCGAGCAAAACTCTCGCATTCTTTTGCTTGCTGAGAACGCCGCGCAACGGCGCAGCGATTTCTCCGGGAGACAGTGAGCCCGTTGCGACCTGATATAGCAATGGCTGGAAGAGATGGAAATTCCGACGATCAATTAATGTGATGTCGGCGGGCGCCTTCTTCAGCGCCTGGGCTGCGCTGAGGCCTCCAAATCCTCCGCCGATAATGACAACATGGGGCCGTGCAGACATGGTTACACCTCGCATGAACAGTTAGTGGTTTGTTATCGAGCCCTTTTTCAGGATGTGATCGCACCTTAGCTGGGTCACAGTTGGCTGTTGCACGGCGAGCCTCATCTACTGGAAACCCGCCGTGAGCTTTAGTTCGTTTATTGACCTGGTAACCACTCAGGCTTTGAAGATCCCCGCGGAACAAGAACGGTCTGGAAGGACCCCGGGGTTCGGGACAGGACCACCTGGTCGGTAAGGCCTTGATACGTGCCCAACGGGGTCTCAGCAGTGAAAAGATCAGGAGCACCGTACGTGTGCTCGTCCGTAGAGCCGGCGGTCTGTTGCGCGTATGCCTTATCGAATATGCCCAGCGAGAGCAGCCACAGAACGGTCCTGGTCAGGGATACGACCACACGATAGCTTCCTCCCTCGATCGATCGCCGGCGAAGGGCCTCAAGAACACCGACGGTACCGAGCCAGCCCACCACGTTGTCGCAAATCGGGATAATTGGGGGCGACTTCGGCTCAGTCCGTGTACCTTCGATGGAAAACAATCCTGTTACGGCTGCGCCAATCTCATCGAAGCCAACCCAGTTTGACCAGGGACCCCGTTCGCCATGGAGGACCACCCTCGCGTGAATCAATCCTGGCTTTTTTTGGCTCAATTCTTCCGCGGTGAGGCCATATCTATCCAAATAGCCGGGGCGCCGATTCGAGAAGAACACGTCTGCATCTTTCAAAAGGTGATCGAATCTGGCACGATCCTCTTTGGAGCCATCAAGTATCGTGGAACGCATCCCGACCTGCACGTCCCACATAAAAGCCTCTACCTCCGTATCGTTCGGTCTCCAGATGTTGAGGACATCACCACCGTAGTAGGCAAGATCTCTGCCAATGCTTGCCCCGGCAATCACGTGCCCCATTCCCAGCGCGCGAATGCCCTCCAATGGCATCTTTGCACCGCGCCTAACTAAACGGTACCGGCTCACTCTCTGCAATCTTCTCCACGGTGATCAGGGGCATCTTGGAGAGCACTTCGGTGTACTGAGGTTCCCTGCGAAACTCCTCGTTTGTACGAACCATTCCGAAGACAAGCCCTGCCTCTTGACCGGCCGCCTCCAATTCCTCCGCACGCCACTGAAGAATTGCATTGTTTACAGATTCGGAGCTGTCACTCGCCCGTAGGAAACTGAGTGCGCGCGCGTGCAGCCGCGGGTAAATGTTGAGAGCCACCACGTGACGCCCATCGCGAGTCCTCCGGAACAGCGGCAACTCCCAGAATGGGTTGTCTCGATCTGCTCCCATGGCCGGGCTGCGCCCGTTGATGGTTTCCCACTTCCTCTCGTCGAAACCACAGAAGCGCCGGATCGCCTTCCTGACGTCGACATGAATGTCCTGTCCTTCGCCAGTTTGGGATTTCCATAGCGCTGCCAATGCTGTGCTCTTGGCAGCCAGGCCGATCGCTGCCATCGCGCCAAACCGTAGGCTACTGGGCAAAATCGGATCCTGTCCGTAGAAGGTGAGTTTGCCTCCACTGTCTGCGGTTGTCAGTCCGACGTCTTTCAGGACTTCATTTACGCCGCCATGCAGGTCGAAATCCGAAGTGCTCGCAGGATTGCTCAGTCGAGATTGGAGTGTTTCTGTCAGTGTTTCACCGGTTGTTTCCGCGGGTTTTTTGGTAACAAGATTCGTTGTTGCGGTACTCATTGCGTTATCCTTTCGAAGTTTGCTCTTAGTGTTTTCCGGGTTCACCCTTTTACCGCGCGTTCCCGGACGGTGAGCCGGCGTTGTTTCTTACCGCCCGGCCGGCAGTTCTGCGTATGCAATGCCGGTTAGGTTTCCCTCGGCAAACAGCAACGTTTTCTGATTGGATCCGTCGAGATTGGAGCTGTAGACCGTGCCAGCGAAGTCGGTGACAAACATGCGACCACCTTTCAGGTCGAGAGCCAGCCCGATTCCTTCCATCAAATGGGTGAAGAGGACCTCAGGCTCTTGCAGCTTTCCGGGCTCCGGATCCATGGGCGCGCGGTTCACCGTGTTGCCACGCGGGGGATCACCTCGGTCTGTCCAATACAGCGTCCGATTGACAAGGTCGAGGTCCAGATCGATGGGCTCAGGCAGGTTTTCATATAGAAGTTCAATGTCAGTGCGATTCTCGGGTGTTTGACCTGACGGAAGCTCGATATTTGCCCGAAAGATTCGACCCTGCCCGGCGTTGTCATTGCCCTTCTGGGTCCAATAGAACTTGCCGCCTTCAGCATCCACTGCGATGCCGACGCACCATTTCGTCGCGTCCGGCCCCGGGCGCGGATCGCCTAGGCTCGTGTCCACGAGAGTTTCGATCTTCGAACCGTCCAGGTTTGCACGCATAACGCGCATGCCCTCGCGATCGGACCAATAGAGTTTGCCATTGCTCTTGTCCAGTTGGAGTTGCTTGGGTGTGAAGGTAGCCCCCGGAGGAATGACAGCGATCATGTTCTTGCCATCCAGGTCCGAGCGGAAGATGGAACCATCATTCGCCTTCGGATTGGCCATGTTGGTCCAGTAGATGTGGCCGGCGCCGGCGTCGACGACCAGTCCGTCCGGAAGTTTCCTGCCTTCGTTGAGAATGGTCTTCAAGCCGGAACCGTCCGGGTTTGCGGACAACACACGGCCGGTGCCGAGATCGAGGAAAAACAGGCGCCCGGACGTGGTTGACTCGTTCGGCCCTGCATTCAGTGGATTGGAAGGTATCGCACTCATGCGACAAATCTCCTTTTTGTGGTTTCAATGTGAATTCGAAGAAGTGGGCTAAAGTCCAGCCTTTGCGCGATCGCTGAAGAATTCTGTCAGGACCGTGTTTTCTTCTTCGGCAAGCTGCTCGACTGAGCGATTGCCAGCCATTTGCAGCACTCCGTCCGCGATGATCTGCTTCAGCTCTGGGGTAACGTTAGGCGTGCCGAGAGTCTTCATCAGACCCGCCATGGGATCCATGAGATGCTCCATAAAATGGTGAATGCCACCAGGCCCTCCTCCGATGTGCCACAGAAGGCTCGGTCCCATCACGCCCCATCGAGGCCCAGGCCCGTAGCTCACTGCAGCGTCGGCGTCGGCGACGCTCAGCACACCTTCTTGAACGAGATAGAGGACCTCTTTGTAGAGTGCCGCCTGCAGCCGGTTGGCAACATGTCCAGGAAGCGCTTTAGACAGACGAATCGGCTTCTTCCCGATGGAGGCGTAAAACGCCAGAGCGGTTTCGATGGTTTCCTCCGAGGTCTTCGCACCGCCCACAACTTCAACCAGAGGAATGACGTGTGGAGGATTGAATGGATGTCCGATGACGCAGCGTTCCGGACGTTTGCATTTGGAAGAAATGACATCCATCGTAAGGCCGGATGAACTTGAGGCGAGGATAGAATCAGGCGGCGTGGCATCGTCGATCTCGGCGAATAGCTTGGCCTTGAAGTCCGGACGTTCCGGAGCATTTTCCTGGACAAAATCAGCATTTTCAAGAGCGCTGCTCATTTTCGATTGGAAGGTGAGGCGATCGCGCGAAGCTCCTGCGGAAAAACCTGACTTGCTCAAGATCTTCCATGCGTCATCGACGTACTTCCTAAGGTTCGCTTCAGCATTCGGGGCAGGATCCGTCGCGACAACGTCGAAGCCGCGAGCCAAATAGTAGGCCGCCCAACTCGCGCCGATCACTCCCGTCCCGACTATTGCAATTCGTTGTATTGGCTTGCTTGAAGGCATAACGAGGTTCTCCTTGTGTGTGTCATTGCCGTTCCGCTTCTTGCTTTGAACTCTGAGTGCTTAATATCGCGATCAGCATTCCGGCCGACACCTGAACATTGGCACTTGCAATGCCAAAACGTGCCGAGTCGCTAATCCTTGCAGAATGAAGATGATTGAATTGACGTTCTCTGCGTGGGCTAGTCAAGAGTTGCAATTGTCAAACGACAGGTTTGACAATAGTGAGATTTCTTATCGTCAAACGGTATAATTCGTCATCGCCGGGAGTCGCTCAATTGAGGCTTGCTGGCTCGTCGGTTCACTCCATGACTTCCTCTGAGAGCCAAACTCATGTTCCGTTGGGACTGCGCTCTTTCATCGACCGCGTTCCGGCGCTCGCTTGGTCCGCTCTACCGGACGGCTACCTCGATTACGTGAACCAGCGATTTCGGGATTACACGGGGCTCCTTCCAGACCAGTTGTACGGGTCGCAGTGGAAATCGGCGGTCCACCCCGACGACATCCAACCGCTCGAAATCTGGTGGCAGAATTTCAGGCAATCCCAAGCGGGAGGTACCGCAGAGGTGCGCCTTCGTGCTTTTGATGGCGAGTATCGCTGGTTCCAGATTGCCGCGGCGCCGATCCACAATGAACAAAACAACCTTCTTTGCTGGTGTGGGATCGGCACCGACATCAATGACATTAAGGATCTTCGGACGGTCACAGATAGTATTCGCCAGATCATCGTGGTAATGGCGCCCGATGGCACGACACTCTACGCGAACCGGGTGGCGCTAGGTCAAACGGGACTCACCGATGAGGAGGTGAATGACCAAGATTTTTTTACGCGGGCTTTCCATCCCGACGATGTGGAACGGTTCGGAACCGAGCGTCGAGAGCTGTTATTGCGTGGAGATCCATTTGACCTGGAAATGCGGGGCCGGCATAAGGGTGGAGATTATCGTTGGTACCTTATTCAGTACAATCCGCTTAAAGACGAATCCGGCAAGATCATCCGCTGGTACGCTACTGCGACCGACATCGACGATCAGAAGAAGACTGAAGAGCGGCTCCGGAACGAAAACGTCAGGCTTGCCCAGGAGAGAATCTATCTCGAAGAACAAATTCGCAGCGACATGGGCTTCGAGCAGATCATCGGGAACAGTTCGGCGCTGAACGAGGTTCTCGAATTGGTCGAAACTGTGGCGTCGAGCGATTCCACCGTTTTGTTGCTTGGCGAGACCGGCACGGGCAAAGAACTGATCGCTCGTGCGGTTCACGAACGGAGCCGGCGTAAGGCCAAAACATTTGTAAAACTGAACTGCGCAGCCATCCCCACCGGTCTGCTGGAGAGCGAACTATTCGGGCATGAAAAGGGAGCATTCACGGGCGCCATCATTCAAAAGATGGGCCGAATGGAACTGGCCGATCAAGGCACGCTGTTCCTGGATGAAGTCGGAGACATTCCCATCGAAATCCAGCCAAAACTGTTGCGTGCCTTGCAAGAGAAAGAGTTCGAGCGGCTGGGCAGCACGCATACGCGCAAAGTTAACGTGCGACTTGTGGCTGCAACGAATCGCAACCTTCAAAAGATGGTCGCCGATCGCGAGTTCCGCAGTGATCTTTTTTATCGCCTTAACGTCTTCCCAATCCGCATTCCGCCATTACGGGAACGCAAGGAGGATATTCCTCTATTGGTTGCGTATTTCGTACAGAAGTTTGCCAAGCAACTGCAGAAGAGCATCGACTCGATTCCCGTAGCAACACTGAAGGCGCTGGCCGCTTGGGAGTGGCCGGGCAACATCCGCGAACTAGAGAACTTCATTGAACGGGCGGTCATCCTGACCCGCGGCGAATCGCTCACGGCCCCACTTGGCGAACTTCGGAGTTTTAAGAATGCGGAATCGGCTCCGAGGGATACGGCTCCAAGGTCGGACGACGATATTGCACGGATTGTTAAAGAGACGGTTGCATCGCTGAAGAGCAAGGTGGCTCCAACCGAGCACACAAAGAAGCAGCATGACGAGATCGTTCGCGTGCTGACCGAGTGCAAAGGCCGTGTAGGAGGTGCCGACGGTGCTGCGGTGCGCATGGGTCTCAACCGCACAACCCTGATCGCGCGGATGAGGAGGCTTGGAATCAACCCATACGATTACGCATGATGTCCACATCAACCGCAACGAGATTGACCAACGTAATAACAAACCGCCCGCTCCCACAATGGGTTCTAAATGCTGATGAACGAATTGCTCGCACGCGTAATTGACGCCCACGGCGGCATCGATTGCTGGAATCGATACGAGAGAGTCGAGGCCACAATCGTGAGCGGTGGTGGTCTCTTTCGCCTCAAGGGTGTTCCGCAGGATCCGACTCCGCGCCGGATGACTGTCTGGCTACACGAGGAACGCTCTTCTGTCTTTCCCTTCGGGGCTCCCGACCAGCGCACCATGTTTACACCAGAGAGCGTAGCTATCGAGAAACTTGACGGCAAGATAATTGCGGAACGTCATATTCCCCGAGATTCGTTCGCTGGCCACCAGATAAGCACGTCTTGGGACGCACTTCATCGAGCTTATTTCAATGGATATGCAATGTGGACTTATCTCACGACACCCTTTCTTCTCGCGATGGATGGGGTGCGCATCGAAGAAGCAGAGCCTTGGCGGGAGGGAGCAGAAACGTGGCGCGTCTTGCGCGCATCCTTTCCGGGTTCGATCGAGACGCACAGCGGTATTCAGGATTTTTTCTTCGGTGAGGATCTGAGGCTGCGCCGCCACGACTACAGCGTTAATATCGCCGGCGGTTTCGCCGCGACCCAACTAACGTCGGACTACGTGGTCGCCAACGGTATTCATCTGCCGACCAAACGTCGCGCTTACACGCGCGGAAGCGATCGCCAGGCAATCCTGGAAATGCTGATGGTCTCAATCGATATTAGCGAGGTCCGGTTCGAATAGGCAGTTTGTAGCCTAAGTTTGGGTCGGGTACGGAATCATCTCTCAATGAAGCCGACCGCTCATCGTATGCAGAAACACGAACATATCGGCTGCATCGTTGGTGCATGCCTGTTGTTGAACCGGAAATAGTTCCTGCCTGATCTGTTCACATATGCCGATCCTCCTTCGGTCTTCATGAATAAGCCAGCGCGCACTGCTCACGAAAATTCGCGGCCTTGTCCCGAGGCTCGCACGGCGTGTCGTCCCCCTTCTCCGGCGTCCGCAGCTTGACAGTTGTTGACAGTTCTCAACAGTTTCGGCTTCGACATCGCTGGGCAGACACCCTGGTTCAACCCTCCCCCTTAGAAGTCAATTACTTAAGGTGTCGGAGGAGTTTGGCACACGCGTTGCCTTACGGAGGTGTGTAGGACCAAAGCTGTAGCCATGGAGGATGAACATGCACGATACACCTATTGAACCGATGAACGCTCAGAACGTCGAGGGATTCGACGTGTGGATATTCGACTCACAGGACCTGGTTGTTTCCGTTATTCCGCATCGTTCTCCGTCGAACGTAGCGATGGAGAAATACGAAATCAGCCAGGGGTGAAACATTCACGTTCCATGCTGGTCTTTCGGCGGCAATGAGACGGCCGCAGCTATGGCGGGAGGGACGGGGCTCGAACCCGCGACCTCTGCCGTGACACCGCTATTGAAACTAGGCGCCGCGGATGGTTTCTCAGCGCCCTGAGTCACCGATCCCTACTTGGACCCGGGACCTCTGCCGTGTAAACCTCTGCCCCAACCGCAGAAATTGCCGAGTCAACAGTTGAGATTCGGAGTCCGAAATTCTCTGGACACTAGCCGTAGTCAGTGAGTTCTCAATAGGCTACTCGGAGAAGCCCAGCAAGACCTTTTCCCGTCCTGCCTCACCATCGGCCAGCTGTACCGCCTCCTGGAAGTCTTTCACCGGATACCGCACAATCGTCGGCGGCGTAAGGACGCCCTTCGACAACATGGTGAGAAGATCGCTCGTCGCTGCCCCACTTCGCCAAGGGGCTGTGAAGGCACCCAACGCGGAAGCCACCAACCACGAACCGCTGCTGTCGAATAAATCAAACGCGGAGGAAAGAGCGGCATGATGAATTTCGAGGGGTCGGTCTGCCGATGACTGGAAAGGGCTCCATATACGAGCATGGTTCCGGCGGGAGCGAGGTTGCGGGCGATCTCAGCGCTAAGTTCCCCGGCAACGCAGTCAATCGCTCGTTCAACGCCTTTGCCTGCGGTCAATTCCTGCAGGCGTGCCCTGAGATCCTCGTCGGCGGTGCAGATGAACTCTTTGCCTCCGAGGTTCCGTATGATGGTTTCCTGCTCGCGCCGCCGGATGACGTTAATTGTCTTGAATCGATACTGCCGCGCCAACTGAAGCACGAACTTCCCGACGCTGGATGCAGCCGCCGTCTGTAGGAGCCAGTCGCCCTCCTTGAGATTGTGACTTGATAGGGTCAATGTCCATGCCGTCAAAGGATTGATGTAGGAAGCAGCGGCGGCCGAATCGTCCAGGCCGTCGGGAACGGGCACGAGTTTGTCCGCTGGGCACACGATCTGCTCGCGAAAGGTGTTCCACGTGTCAACGAAGACTGCACGCGTTCCAACCACAAGACTTTGCACGCCCGCACCTACGGCCTCAACAATTCCCACGCCTTCAATGCCCGGACTGGCCGGCAACGCGGGCTGATAGCCATAGCGCCCGCGCACCATGTGCAGATCGGATGCGTTGATCGGGCTCAGCAGCACTCGGACGAGCGCTTCGCCGGGGGCTACAGCCGGAGTAGGGATCGCTGCCAGCTCCAATACGCTCTTCGTTTCACCGGTCTCGCGAAAGATCAATGCTTTCATCGAGTACCTCCTGGGTCTTCAGGCGATACCTGATTTTGCACGACCATGAGGCATCGAAAGCTCCAGTTGTTGGACCTTCACATCGATTAACTCAGGCCCATTGTGAGCCCGGATCTGCATGAATGCCGCTCGCAAATCCGATCCTGTTGCGCTCCATCGAAAAGTAAGTCATCCTCGAGAAGCCGGTCAAGCCGCACAGTATAAAAGGTAGAAGTTGAACTTGCGGAAGAAGCTGAGAGCTCTGTTCGTAGGGGTTACAGATTCGGCCCGACTCTTCAAATGCCGCTTAATAACCACCGAAGCAGGCAGGTGAACGCCGCAAAGCTGAGAAGAGAGACCGCATAGATCCCCGCGAACCAAATGTATTGCTTTCGCGTTGCGCTCATGCGTCCCATCCTTCCCGCGGCGTCTTTCCGCGGAATACCCAGTAGGCAAAGAAGGAATAGCCAAGCACTACGGGAATGACTGCGCACGCGCCTACAAGAACAAAGATCTGGCTGAGACTGGACGACGCTGCGTCCCAGAGAGCGATCCGAAACGGCACAATGTTTGGAAATATGATCACCATTAGGCCGACAACTCCTGCTGCCACCAGCACGAGAGCAGAAAGAAACGGATAGAAGTCTGACCGGCTCCGGCCAGCAGATAATAGCCATAGACAATTGAAGAGCATTATTGCCACCAGAGTACCGAGCCATAAAGAATCTTGGTGCCAAACGGCGACGATCGCGGGCTGAACCCGAAGAGAAAGGACCGAGGCCGTCCCAAACATCAAAACAAAGATCGGGATCAGTGTCGTGATCGCCCGCAAAGAGAAGGAATGCAGTATCGCGGTCCCCTTGTATCGCAACCAGCCTGCCCCGAGAATTGCGTAAGCACAGAGCACGGTCACGCCGCACAAGAACGAATATGGTGTAGCAAAGTCCGTGACTCGTCCCCCGAAAGCGTTGCCCTTCACATCGATACCCTGCAGCATGGCCCCAAGGATCATCCCCTGCATCAAAGCGGCGATAGCCGAACCAACCGCGAAGACAATGTCCCAATACCCACGCAAGTCCTGTATCTGAGTACGGAATTCAAAACAGACGCCCCGCACTCCAAGTGCGAGCAGCATGACGACGACCGGGAGATAGAGCGCCGGTAGGAGAACGCCGTAAGAAATCGGAAACGCGGCAAACAGCACCACCGCTGCCATAACGAGCCAGGTCTCATTCCCGTCCCATGTCGGGGTAATCGAATCCATCATGTGATCCCGCACGCGTTCGTGACGCTCGAAGAGAAGAAGACACCCCACTCCAAGATCGAAACCATCAAGCAGAACGTAGAGCGTCAATGCAAAAGCGACGAGCGACGCAGAAAAGAGAGGGGTGTTCATCGTGCACCTCCTGTTGATTCGAGGGTTTTTTTGTCCAGAACGCCAAGCCGAAATGCATGCTTAAGGGAACTGAATGTCTCCACTTGCGTTCCGATCTCTTGTGGACCGCGCTTGATGATTCGGCCGATAAAGATGAGGAACGCGGTCATGAACAGGGTGTAGAGACACACGAATGCAATCAAGGTCGAGAGAAGAGTTTTCGCTGGGACTGGTGAGACAGCATCAACGGTGCGAAGCATTCCGAAAATTACCCAGGGCTGACGGCCAGTCTCTGCCAAGTACCAACCTCCCAAAGTTGCGAAGATCCCGGAAGGTGTCATGAGTACCAACACTCTCAGGAACCATGGCGTCGTAAAGAGACGACGCTTCCATCTGAGCCAGAGGCCTGCGCAGGCGACACCGAACATGACAATAGCGATGCAGTACATAACGCGAAAGCCGTAAAAGACCATTGCCATTCTAGGTTGTAGCTCGCGCGGAGTATTCTTCAGGCCCTCCACACGACCATGAATGCTGTGAGCCAGCCAGATGCTGCCGAGATATGGAGTTCCCAGAGCAAAGCGGTTCCGTTGCTCCTTTTGATCTGGAACAATCAACCAGTAGTACGGAGCTGGAGAGGAAGACTGCTTCTCCCAAAAGCCCTCTGCCGCCTCCATCTTCGAAGGTTGATGTTTGAGCATTACGCCGTAAAGAACGTCCCCAATAAAGACCTGTCCCACGATAAGGATTGACGTCATCGTTGTTCCCAGAAGAACGCTTCTTCGCGCAAACGAGGTGTGTCGTCGCCTGAGGAGGTAATATGCTCCGATGCCCGCGACGAGAAAGCTCGCCGTGAGGTATGCCGCCGCAATCATGTGCGGAAGGCGATAAAGCCACGACGGGTTGTGTATGACATGCCACCAGTTGATGACGACCAGTTTGCCGTCCTTCATCTGTACGCCGTCGGGCGTCTGCATCCAGCTGTTAGCGGAGAGAATCCACGAAGCTGATATCAGCGTACCGAGAGCGACCATGCATGTGGAGATGAAATGCAGGTTTTTGCCAACGCGATGCATTCCAAAGAGCATGATCCCGAGGAAGCCGGCTTCGAGAAAGAAAGCTGTCAGCACTTCGTACGCTATTAACGGACCGATTGCCGGGCCGGCGAATTGGGCGAAACGCGCAAAGCCCAGGCCAAACTCAAACGACAGTACGATTCCGGTTACGACGCCAATTCCAAATCCCATCGCAAAGATATTGAGCCAGAATCTATAGACCTGCAGGTAGATCTCGTCCTTGGTCTTCAGCCACAAACCTTCTACGATCGCCAAGAAGCCCGCCAGGCCAATGGACATCGTGGGGAAGATGATATGAAAAGTTACTGTGAATGCGAATTGAGTGCGGGCAAGAATACCGGGATCAAGATTCATTTCACGCCTCCTCCCCTTCGGGACGCTTGAGAAAGACATAGACGCAGATCAGTACGGCTAGAACGAGGGCATCGATCGCGAACCAGAGTCCAAAGACTCCGATGATCGCGAAGAAGAAGAAGATCCCGAGTAGAACATGAGACAAAATGGACATCGATGGTGGCATAGTGAGGTTCTCCTTGTGTGCGTCGTTGCCGTTTCGCTTCTTTGCTTTGCACTCGCAATGCTTAATGCTTCGATAGAGCTCGGGTCCGACAACTGAGGATTCGCACTTGCAATGCCAAATAGGCTTACTCGCTAATCCTCACGAAATGAAAAGGTTGGGACTTGGAGCCCTCTGCGTTGGGATGTCAAGAGTTGTAATTGTCAAAAGACAGGTTTGACAACAATGAGCAGACGACTGTTTTTCTGTCGGCATAATTCAGCATCGCCATTTGTTGATCGCGGCTTGCTGGCTCGTGGGTTCGCCATATGACTGTCCCTGAAGGCCAAACTCATGCTGACGAGGAACTACGTGCCCTCATCGGCCGCGTTGCAGCGCTCGCATGGAGCGCTCTGCCAGACCGCTCCCTAGATGGTTTCAATCAGCGATTTGGTGATTACACGGGGCGTTATCGGCACCAGTTGTACGGGTTGCAGTGGAAGTCGTTGGTCCATCCCGACGACATCCAACAGCTCGAGATTTGGTGCCAGAACATCAACCAATCCTCGATGCTGGTACTGCGGAAGTGCGACTTTGTCGTTTCGACGGTTAGTATCGCTGGTTCCAAATTGCGGCTGCACCGGTCCACGATGAGCTGGGTACGCGCTTCCTCATTTCACCTTTGCTCTTCTCTCCACGAAACTCTAATCTGGCCCGAAGGCCCCTTTGTCTTCCGCGCACTGCCAACCAAATTCGGACTGTCATTGTCATTTTCGACACTTCATTGACCAGTACCAGAGTGCGCGCAACGACACGTATTGAGGACAAAGAGGTTAGACAACAGAGAGATTTGGCACGCGCGTTGCCTCTACAGCAGGCAAGAGGAAAAACGTGATCTTGCGGAGAAGCCTGATTGTTCTTTTGTCTGTTTGTGCTCTGAGAGGTTTCGCAGAGAATGCGAATCGGCCTGAGTCAGTCGTCCGAAGCAGCAGCATTAGCGGGACTGTCCTCGACCTCAATGACGGTATCGTTCTCGGAGCTACTGTCGTCCTCCAATGCCAGAGCTAAGCCGACTTAACTTCCACGGGAGGAGGATGGACTTGGACAGCGACTTTATTGGACCGATGAGTGTTGAGAACGTCGAAGAATTTGATGTGTGCACACTCGATTCGCAAGATCTGGTTATTTCAGTTGTGCCCGTCATGTTCTAGAGTGTGCAACGGCGGAGGGTTACGAATTAAGCAAGCGAGACGGGTAAGACCAGGGATAGCAAAAGGTATTGGGACAGCGAGCGCATCATATGGACTCAAAATGCCCGAGTAAATCGGGCCACACAGGAACAACGAAGAGAATACTAGGTATGAAACTTCTATTGGCAGGAATCAGTCACAGGACAGCACCTCTCGACCTGCGAGAGCGGCTTACGATAGCGCCCAGCAGATTGGCCGATGCGAATCGCGCACTGCTGCGAGTGCCGGGCGTTCGTGAAGCGATCGTTCTCTCCACCTGCGCTCGGACGGAGTGGACAGTCTGCTACGACGCGGAGGTTCCGGACTTGTCTAAATTTCTTGCCGATTTTCTCGACGTGCCACCTACGCAGTCTAAGGACCGTACATATGAGTACTACGGGATCGATGCTGTGCGACATCTATTCCGGGTTGCCTGTAGCCTGGACTCCCTGATACTTGGCGAACCGCAGATCTTGGGGCAGGTCAAAGATGCATATGCAGTGGCGCGTTCGATCGGCGCGGTTCAATCAAATTTAGAACGGCTGATGCAGTCGGCCTTCTCGACCGCAAAGAAGGTTCGTCGTGACACAAAGGTTGGCAAGGCCCCTGTTTCAGTGGCTTCAGTGGCCGTCGACCTGATCAAGAAGGTCCTAGGTTCGCTCCGTGGACGGCGCATTCTTTTGGTGGGTGCCGGCGAGATGAGTGGCCTTGCTGCCAAGCACCTCGTTAGGCAGGGTGCAGAATCCATTGCCGTCGCCAATCGCACTTTTGAAAATGCTGTTGGCCTTGCGGCTCGACTCGGCGGACCTGCCGTTCGTTTTGAAGACATTCAAAGCGCCACCGCCGTTGTAGATGTCGTGATTACTGCCACGGGCTCTTCGGAATACATCTTTCGACAAGAAAATGGCCCCGAGCTGATGCGTTTTCGCCAAAACCGACCCCTGCTATTCGTGGACATCGCTGTTCCGCGAAATGTCGATCCTGAGATCAGTCGCACGGAAGGAATCTTGGTGTACGACATCGATAGCGTTCAGGCTATCTCCTCATCGCATCGCCAAGAGCGCAATCGTGAGGCGCAGCGAGCGGAGATGATCGTGGCGAGGAGTGTGAATCGCTATCAGGAAGGCGCGGTAGCGCTTGACGTGGCACCTGCGGTCCGTGGGTTGCAGTTAGCGATTGAAGCTATTGCTCACACAGAATTGGGGCAGGTTCAAACCAAACTACTTGTGCTTACACCAATCCAGCAACACGCAATTCAGCTCCTCTTGCGAGGAATGACGAACAAAATTCTTCATCCGATGATCCGCATTCTCAAGCAGGCTGCCAAGGATGGAGATGTCCAGACAATGGAGACGATTTGCGCAGTCTTCGATGTGGATCCCACGCCTGCGACGCAAGCGTGTAGCGTGGAACGGTTCTGGCTGAGCCCGAGAAGCACGATGGCTCGCGGTCGGGACGCGGCAGCCAAACTTCAACCTACACACTAGAACCCGTCTCATAAATAGCTCAGGGGCGATTTCGAGCGATCCTAGGGTTGCTCTCGATGGCCGCGAAGCGCCGGTGACGGGACGGTGGGAACTCGACGATGAACAGTGGGCAGTGGTGGAGCCGATGTTACGGCCACGCCGGCTTCCGAACGATGAATCGCGCCCTGAAACGCCTCATGGAGAAATACATCTTCTCGCGCGATTGCTTTCGTTAGGACACCCGGCGCTTACTCCTGATCCGCTGTATTCTGCCCACACGATTCGAAATTAGCCTTCTCCGATTGCGCTTCGTCCTTCGACAGACAGAACCGGTCCAGATCCATCGGCGCCAGAACCGGTCCGTGAAAATACTTCTTCACGCCGGCAATACGAGCCTGCTGCTCCGCTTTGTTTTGCGGGTTATAGTGATAGAAGAGAAGGGATTGTACTTGGGCTTTCGAGGCAAGTTCTCCGAGGCTGTCCACAGTGAGATGTTCCTTCTCCATGTGCGCGGCAAACTCCTGTTTGCGGGCAGGCGGCCAGTGGTTCTGGGCCGCCATATGGTCAATGAACCCGCGTAGCTCCTCCAAACCCTCCTCCACTTCGGCAACGAGAACGTCGGCGCCCATCGCTAGTTTCACGACCTCATCACTGGGGCCGGTGTCTCCGGTGAATACCACCACGCCATGGGGCGTCTGAATACGGTACGAATATGACTTGAAATGCGCGCGGAACTGCGCCGGCATGAGCGCGTAATGCGAATTCTCGGCGGCCGTGATCTGAATTTTGTCGTCGCGGTAAACAACTCCCTCACCAACGACTTCGTGGGCGACGAAGGGACTGGTCAGGCCATGGTTCGGCCGGCCAAGCTGGAACCCGGGCTTTTCCGCGGCAAACACTTCAAAGGGAATGCTGATGTAGTGAAAGGCGGCTTCGACCAATTCGCTCGTTTGCGGCGGCCCGTAGATATTGATCTTCCGCGCGTCGGAGGCGAGATCAAGGTGGAAGTAATCGTTGGCCATCACGTCGACGAGGCCGAGATCATGGTCCGGGTGCAAATGGGTAAAGAAGATCGTTCCAATCGTTTCCGATGGAATCCCAACCTCGACCAGGCGCCGGATGGTTCCAATGCCACAGTCGATTAAATACGGCCGCCCATCGACGATAAGCAGCGAGGACGGTTCGGAGCGATCCTTGCGCAAAGGCGGACCGCCCGCAGTACCGAGCATCAACAGTTCGGTATCGTTTGCGCGAAGCGCCGCAGTCTGCCCTTGAGACGCAACGGGAACGCTGAAGAAAGTCAGCCCGAGCGCGAGAGCTGCAATCAACAATTTTCCCCAGCGCGATTTATTCATGCGTGGACACCTCTGCGCAGAAAATAACTCGCCGCCGCGAATCACAGCGCGGCAAAAGTATAGCGCAAGATCGGTCCCTTATACCATTCAACTAACCGTACCTCCTCGGGGAGGAGGGGAATTGGTCGCAACTGGGGAGGACTATGTCCTCCCCGGTTACCCATGTGCATCTCTTTCGCTGGGGCCGCTGGCGAATGCGGTAGCTCGTCTTCGGTTGCCGATGGCCGGTCTGGGGTGGCGAAGGAATCCGTTTACTCCAGTAGTTTCTGAGGCCAAGTTGCCCTCCGGAATCGCGACCATTTTTGTCGGCTGGATGAGCATTAGAACCAGTCTGATATATAGCTGAGGGGCGATTTCGTGCGATCCTGCGGTTGCTCTGGATGGCCGCGAAGCGCCGGTGACGGGACGGTGGGAACTCAACGATGAACAGTGGGCAGTGGCGGAGCCGGTGTTACGGCCACAGCGGCGCGCGGACAACCGTGGACGTCCCTGGCACGACACCCGTGCTGTGCTGAACGGTGTGCTCTGGGTGCTGGGTACGGGTGCGCAGTGGCGCGAGATGTCGGAGAAGTATCCGCCATACCAGACGTGCCACCGCCGATTCCAGCAGTGGGTACGCAGCGGCAAGCTGGAAGAGGCACTGAAGCGGCTGGCGCGGCATCTGCATGAGCGGGGTCGACTGAATCTGGAAGAGGCGTTCGTCGATGCCACCTTCGCGAGCGCTAAAAAAGGGGCTTCGCTGTCGGTCCCACCCGTCGCGGCAAGGGGACGAAGATCATCGCTGTCGCCGCTGGTAACAGTCTTCCTCTCGCCGTATCTGTCGACAGCGCTTCGCTGGCCGAGTGCCACCTTGTTGAATACGTTCTGGCCGGAAGCTTCCTCGACAAACTCCCCGCACGGCTCATCGGCGACAAGGCCTACGACTCGGATCCGCTCGACCGCAGGCTCCAGGAGGAATACGGCATCGAGATGATCGCGCCCAACCGGCGCAACCGGAACAGGAGCCAGGACGGGCGTAGGCTGCGCCGATACCGAAAACGCTGGAAGGTGGAGCGGCTCTTCGCCTGGATGCACAGCTTCCGCCGACTCGTCACCCGATGGGAATATCACATCGAGAACTTCCTCGGCTTTGTCCACCTCGCCTGCCTTCACATGCTGCTCAGGCATTTATGAGACCAGTTCTAGCTAGGGAGAATGGACATGGCACACAAAGTATGGTTCATCACATTTTTGACAATCCGTCTCTCCACTCGAAGTTCTATGGAACGAAATCATACACCACTCGAACTTCTATGGGAAGGAATTTGCGAGAAAACTTATGCGGTCTTTGGTCAGCTGACTGTAACCGGGCGAGTTACTCATTGACCGTCGGTCACGCGCAGTTCTCTGGATCACTCCTCGCAAACGGGCTGGCGTCGAT
>JABDBE010000021.1:1243-43668 GCA_013288805.1 Acidobacteriota bacterium | reverse complement strand
CTGCTTCAATTCCAGCAGCACTTGCCGCGCAATTTCTTTCAGCGTCTCGAAAACGCCATTGCCCTGGAAGGCGATAGCTTCCATTACGGGTTCATCTTTCCGGCGCAGTTCTTTGGCCAGAGCGTCGACCGGCAGGATATTAGGCAGATCGCGTTTATTCAGCTGCAGAACGTAGGGAATCTTCTTGAAGTCGTAGCCATGTTCTTTGAGGTTGTCCATCAAGTTGTCGAGCGCCTCGACGTTGGCATCCATACGCTCTTGCTGGGAGTCAGCGACAAACACAATGCCATCCACTCCGCGCAGGATCAACTTGCGGCTGGCATCGTAAAACACCTGGCCGGGAACGGTATAGAGGTGAATACGGGTTTTGAAACCTCGCACCGAGCCCAAGTCGAGAGGCAGAAAGTCGAAGAACAGAGTTCGATCCGTCTCCGTTGCCAGCGAAATCATCTTCCCCTTCTGCTGCTCGGCAGTTTTCTGGAAGATGTACTGCAGATTCGTGGTTTTGCCACCCAGCCCGGCACCGTAGTACACGATCTTGCAATTAATCTCGCGGGCTGCAAAGTTGATGAAACTCAAAGACTTTCCTCAAGACATGCGGCAGACGCTCAAAAACCCGAGCGGCCTCCACTTGTAGTTTTGGCTTGGTACTGCTGGTTTTATACCACACCGCCCCGCTCTACCGGCAGGTTACCCTGGTTACTAGCGGGACCCCCACGTTCCACGGGCGAGAAAGACCGACCTCACCGGCTAACTGGCAAGGGATAATATCCGGCCTTGGCAAATACCAGCACGCACGGGCGCAGATCCGAACTCTTGCAGCCCGGCCGGCCAACCCTGACTTCGATCTCCCGATAGGTACTGCTGGGGGTAGCGGCAGTGGCGTAGCCCAATGTGTATTGATTGCGGGCGTCGCCAATGGCGCGTTGATAGGCGTTTTCGATCGCATCCTTCGAATATTCGCTAAGAATCTCGCCGCCGGTTGCGTTCGCATACCGGGGCAGAATATTGCCAGTAGCTTGCCCGGGGATGTGCAGCTTTTCCAATTGCTTGTAGCCCGGAATTGCGGAACCTCCAACTCCGATGCCGTAAACCAGAATTCCATTCGAAAGCAGGACCTTCAAAACGTCGCTATAACTGGCAGTGCTTCGGTATTCGCGGCCGTCACTAATAACAAATATGATTTTGCGGCGGCTTCTCTCGCGCTGGCCCAGATCCAGGGCGGCGGCCAAAATGGCATCGTTCAGAACCCGCGCTTGCTTGGGCGGCGACATCGGCGGGGGTATGCTGCGATCCTCGGGAATGTTATTGATCATCGGACCTTGCGGGCCTAAAGGACCACCCAGCACCGGCACTCCATTGTTCTCGCCGTGGTCGGTTTTTAGTTGGTTCAGTACCGCATCCAGCCGCTTGCCTACAGCGCCGAAGTCGGCCATTCTCCCAACCGTACCGCTGTAGGTGTAAATCGCGACCTCGTCGAACTGGCTGAACGCACCTTCCAATGCCGGAAATGTCTGATTTACTCTCTGCACATTGATATCCGACATGCCCAGATCAAAAACCACAGCCGCCGAGATGGCCAACGGATCGCTGGTAAAGAAATTCATCGTTCGCTTCTTGCCATCCTCATAAACCGAAAAGTCCTTGGGCAGTAATCCGCTGACCAGACGGCCGGAGTCGTCTGTTACCCGCACCGGCACAATCACCTGGTTTACGTTGCGTGTAATTTTAAAGAGTTCGTCTTGCGAATTGCTTCCCGGGTCGGGCGTCGCACCGCCTTCCGGAACCGTCTTAACATCAACCGGATGTGGAGGCGGGTTCGGGTTGCCGTCGGTGGCAGGCGGAGCCGGATTGGCGGTGGAGGGCGGGACGTCGTTTCCGGGTACCTGGTCGGCCGTCGGTGCTTCGCTCGGAGGCAGGCCCTGCGGTTCGGCGGGTGGAGCGGAAGGAAATGGTTGGGGGGGGGGCGGCTGGCCGACGGCGCGTCGGGAATTTCCTGCTTTTGATCGGTCTGCTGCTGTGGAGTCGCGGCAGCCACCAAGGTTAGCAACAACAATAGGATTGCCACGCTTGGAGCCGTCCACTGCTTACCCGTTATTCGCAGCACTGGGGAAACCCTCTCCGCCTCAACGGCAACTATGCTCTTATTGGGATGCTAAGACTCACGATCTGGTGCATCTAACGCTATTGGACTAGACTAACAAAAACTGCGAGAGAATACTTTCATGCCCAAAGCCTGCAGACTTCCGGTCTTCCGCGTCCTGATATTCCTGCTCCTTTTCGTGGGGCTTCCGGCCGCCAACGCCCAGCAATCGGCCACTTCACCCGACAACAAGCCCGACCAGAACCATCAGGATCAAGATCAGGACCAGTCAAGTACGACTTTGAAAGTTAACGTGAATGTGGTCCAACTGTTCTTCAATGTCAAGGACAAACGGGGAGCGCTCATCCCCAACCTCACTAAAAACGATTTTCAGATACTTGAAGATGGCAAACCGCAGACCATCAAGTATTTCGCCGCCGAGTCCAACCTTCCGCTGACCCTTGGAATTCTGATCGACTCCAGCGGCAGCCAGGCTCGCGTGCTCGATATGGAGAAGCAAGTCGGCGGCGAGTTCCTCAGTCAAATCCTGCGTGACAAGGATTTAGCATTTGTTATCGACTTCGATGTGAATGTGGAGCTGTTGCAGGACTTCACCAGTTCCGTGCGCCTGTTGAAAACAGCTCTCAATCAAGCCCGCATCAACACTGCTGGTGGAAGCGGCACAGGTATTCCGGGTCTGGGTGGAGGTACGGTTCCGACCCAGGGCGCTCCCCGCGGCACGTTGCTTTATGACGCCGTGTATTTAGCTTCACATGACGAATTAGCCCAGCAAGTGGGACGCAAGGCCATGATCTTGCTGACCGATGGCCAGGATGAAGGCAGCCAACTCAAGATCAAGGATGCCATTGAAGCCGCGCAGAAGTCCGATAGCATCGTCTACGTACTGCTGTGCGCCGATCGCGGCTTTTATGGCGGATTCGGCGGCTACTCGGGTGAAGGTGAAATGAAGAAGATGACTCAGGAAACCGGAGGCCGGGTCATCGACGTCGGAAACAAATACGAAAAGCTAAAAGAGGGCTTCGATCAGATCGCCAACGAACTGCGCAGCCAGTACAACATCGGCTACAGTTCGACCAACCCGGCACTCGATGGTACCTTCCGCAAGGTGGAAATACACGCCTCGAACAAAGATTACAAGATCCAATCGCGTGCCGGGTACTATGCCATTCCAAAGCGCGACTAGCGCCGACGGTAATCATCGTTAACACGCTTTGTTGTTTTGCCTGCACATTCTGCTGCGATCAAGATGACGGCCTGCTTTGCAAGATTTTCAGTTTTGGACGTTGGCCTACGCTGCTTGCGCCAGATTCGGTATAAAATACTCGCGCATTTCTGATTCGAGATAGCAATTTCAAACAACCGGATCACCTTGTCCGTTCCTTACGAGCAAAGGAGAAGGATCAAAAATGGCAAACCAAAAGCCAAGACGCGGCAGTGTTTTCAAAGCGCTCACAGTTCTGGCCGTTGCGGTCAGGTTTTAGAACGATCCTTCACCCTGATCACGAACTTCAACCCCGACCAGATATCACTCACCGCGCACACTTTCACATCGACCAGGCCCGCTTCCAACCCGATCCTTCGCACTTCGTTCTCGTGGAGGTCGGTGGCCAGTCCAGAGGCCTTTTTCGGCCAACTCACCCACAGCATTCCGGCGGGAGCGAGCTGTTTTGCAATTGTTGGGAACTGCTTCTTGAGTTCGTTCGCGGTTTTCACGAAGATCATCGCGAAGTCAACCGGCTCATCCTTGGCTACGTGACAATCTGCCAGCGCGCCCTTCAGTTCGGTCTTTACATCATTGGGCAAATCGAGCAGCACAACGCGGTATTGTTCTTTGATGCCAAGCTTCTTGGCTAGAGGAGTGCCAGAGTATCCGGGCATGCGAGGACCTATTGGGAAGGGGCGTAATAGCCGCGGCGGCTGCGCACTCGTAAGCCTTTCTGACCCATGGCGAGAATTTCGACGCTGCGATAGCGGCCGTCGGAGATGAAATCAGCAGGCTTGTAGGAAATCGCGTACTGGCTGCGTAGTTCTTCCTGAATTGCCGCGAATGCGTTGGCCACTTCGGTGATCTGGAAGGGAACGTACGCGCGGCCACCGGTGGCATCGGCGATGCGCTCCAGGACCTTATCGCCGTGGTGCCCTGCCCCACTCAGGTTGGTGCTGATGGTATAGACAATCACATCGGCCCGCTGCGCCATATCGATGGCTTCTTCCCGCGTCACGTGGCTCTGGTTATCATCGCCGTCGCTAAGCAGAATGATCGCCCGTCGCACCGGCCCTTTGTGCTGCGCCTTCATGAGCTTGTCGCGGCACGCAAAGTACAGCGCATCGTACATCGCGGTACCGCCGCCCGGGCGCAAGTCGCGCACTCCGACCGCGAGCATTTCCGTGTTGTCGGTAAAGTCCTGGGTAACTTCCGGAGTCACATCGAAGCCAACGATGAAAGCTTCATCGTACTTGGGACGAATGCTTTGATTCAGAAACTCAATGGCTGCTTGCTGCTCGAATTTGAAACGGTCTCGCACCGAATTGCTGGCGTCAACCAGTAGTCCGACCTCGAGAGGTAAATTCGTTTCCGCATGAAAGCTTCGTATATCCGACGCCGGCTTATTGTCGTCGACGACCTTGAAATTGTCTTTCTTCAAATCCTTTACGTACCGCCCATGTCTGTCGGTAACGGTGAAGACTACATTCACTTCGTTTACCGTGCTGCGGATCGTGGTGAGTGATTCATCGTCCGACAGAATCGTCCCCACGGGTGAAGTGGAGGTCGGGGCCGAAGCGGGTCCCGGCTTCGGCCGCTGATTGTTGCCCGCATCATCATCAGCTTGTTTCGGAGTCGCCGCATCCGGTTTGGTATCAGACGGACCCGGAGTTTCCCGAGGCGATGGCTGCGCCGCAGCAGGCTGTTGCGTCGCCGGGGCAGCCGTCGCCGGCGCTTGGCTCTGTTGTTGAGAGGCGGAAGGGGCCGAAGGCAGTTCTGCCTGCCCCGCGTCCTGCGCCTGGGCGCCTACCATAAACAAGCCAAAGCTGCCCAGAGATAAAACACCGAAAAATAGAATGGCAGCGCGGGACTTCATGACTTTTCTCAATTATAGCCGTAAATCAGAACCCGCAACCTTACCGGAGTTCACCGAACCCGAGCGTACAATAGTTTCGCCTCAACCACGTCATCGCACCAACTTGCCGCGAAAAACGACTACCGAAGCCGCCGGCAAATCGTACCAGGCATCCTTTTCTCCGGTTTGCCTGGTGTGCAGACCAGGCCCGTCCGGATCGGCCTTACCTTTTGTGATTGCGATTACGGGTTGTTCGCCTGAATGTTCGGAATGCGCCAAGAACTGGGTCTCCGCCGGATGCCATTGATATTGGTTCTTTCCGAAGGTTGAGACGTCGACTGCACCAGAGAAAAAATTCGTCGCTTGAGTCGCCTGATCCTGAAAAACAAGGCGCACGCGATGGGCATTCAATTGATCCCGGTTCACTGCCATGACTGACCACTGGTCGTCGGGACGTTTCACCGCGTATGCCGTAACCAGAGCATGCCCGGCGCCATCATCGATGTCGCTCTTCGCCGGAAATACCAGATGCTCTCCCGCACCGGGCTGTACCCATTCCAGATTAATCAGTTGTGCGACAAAGAATTGCGACAGCGGCTGTTGAATTTGATAATTGGCGTCAACCGTAAACATCCCGAAGGTCCCCGGCGAATCGTTGCAGCCGTGTTCCATCTGCAAGGGCAAATAGTGAAAGAAGTAAACCCCGTTTCCTCCCGAGTTCAAGAACGATCCGATGTAGTCCGCCAGCCAAACCCCGGCAAACATGTCCATGTAGGTTTCGCTGGCAGCAGGGGAAAGATTCGACTCGGTAATGAACATAGGAACATTCAGCGGCAGTCCATCCTCCCGCCAGACCTGCATGATGTGGTTCACGAGATCCGGCTCATCATAAAGGGTGCCCCACGGCGTCTTGCAACCGTCGTAGGGATAATGCTCGAAGGAAAAGAACGCGAGATCATTCATCCGGCTGTGTTGTTTGAGGTAATCGAGAAAGCGCCCCAGCCAAGAGACCTTGCCGTTGGCGTCAGGCCACACTTCAATATCCTTATTCACTCCTTGAAAAGAGGGCCCGCCCAGCTTTAACTTGGGATCGATGCGGTGCAGCGCCGCGGCCCACTGCAGGTAAAGGGCACCGTAATCTTCCGGAACCATGAATTGCCCGTCCGATTCTTCGCCCATTTCCACGTAAGAAATCGGGTAGTTGCGTTTTTTCAGATACTCAATTTCGGCGGCTGCATTGTCCGGCGTGTCATAGAGCAGCGCCACTGGAATCATCGCCGGCAGCCCGCGCGTTACCCCGCTCGTATAGAAAAGATCGAATCCCACTTGTGCCTGCTTGGTGCTAAGAAGATCAGAAGGCTCATGCCACGGATCGACCGAAGAAGCGTAAGTGGCCGTCTGTTCCTGGTCCGCCGTATGCCGGAGAATGTCGTGAAAGTCGCCGTCCGCGGTAGTTGTTCCTAGATAAAGTTCGCGGATCGCGTAGCCCACGCAATTTCTGGGGTCGTCAAGCTTTGCATCAGCCGGCTGATGAGAATCACATGTGTTCGACGACCCCGTCATCAATATCCGAACGAATCGAATCGGCGACGGATTGTCAGAAAGCCGGATAGTTTCGGTTCCACCATTCCCCGCTGTAACCTCGCCATGCGGGAATGTCTCCCATACGCCTTTCGTCTGAGCCTTAATGGGATCGTCTCCCGTCCAGTACTGCACAACATAACGAGTCGCATACGGTTGTGCCCACGCGATGCGAATGCTGTCCACCTGCTGATTTTGCGTCAGATCAAGAACCACCCACTGCGAATGCAGCGCGTCACTCTCACCAGTGAATCGTTGAGCGAGATATGGATTGCTCTTCCAATAAGTATTCAGATCACCGTCCGTCAACCGGGAGAAACCGGCGTTGTCGGTTCCATCATTGCGCGTGGTTCCGCGATGCGGCAGCGAGTAGCCATAGGAATAACGAATCGTCTCGGTAGGCGTGGCCGACCCCGTGAAGTATCCCTTGGCGGCGGGATCGCTCCAAGTTCCCTGCGGATTCCAGTGCCACGCCTCGATTGCGAGCTCAGTATTCTGACGGTAGGTCACTGGTTGCCAACCCGAAGCGAACACCTGCTTCAGCACAGGCTCCAGCAGATCCTTGTCGATGGCTGCCGCTGGAATACGATCCACTCCCGCGCCCAACGTTTCATTCGGTACGAAGCGATTGGTGGCGTGCGCGGGAGTGATGTCCACTTGAATCGTCTGTGCAGCGCTAACAGTCAAAAGAAAAAAACACTCGATCAGGGACACAACGACCAGCATCCGATTCCTCAAGATCAGCTCCTTAAAACGTTTTAGTAGAGGTCCGGTTGCTGATTGTAAACGAAACTCGCCGCATCGTTTTTCTACATTCCAGACTCGTCCGCCGACGGTCCATAAATCGCTGGCACCGCGATATTGTTCAACCGCAGATAAACGCCCAGTTGCGCCCGATGATGAATCGTGTGATTCATTACCCAGGTGCGAAGGCACGCAATTCGAGGCATGGAAAAGACGGTCACGCCGTTGTTGAGAAACGACCAGCTCTTGCCTAGATCAGCATCGCTGGCTTTCGCCAGAGCCGCACGGGCCGCGGCAACGTTCTTATCGAATAACTCCAGTAGGTCTTTACGAGTTTTCGGCACAGGAGGCGGCTGAAATCCTTTGCCCCCAGGGTTCATGTCGAAGCCATCTTTCGTGATGGTTTCAACCGCCCACTCCGGAATATTGGCCAGATGTCCTGCCAGCCAGCCCATGGCGCCGGATTTCTCATGCGGCTTCCAGGAAAACTTTTCGTCCGGAACCCGTTCTAAAGTTTTGCGAGTACTGGCCATTTCCTGATCGAACTCGGGTAGAAGAGATTGACTGAGTGACATGCGATTGCTCCTTGGATATTGGAAGTTAGAAATCTACAAGAGGGGAATAGTAGACGAAGAAAAAGCGAAAGTCAACTGTGTTTGAAGATCATTCCACGGCTGGTGCGTCCATTCATCACTACGACCAGAGGCGAGTCAAATCGCAGATGCCGCACACACCCTTGCTCCTCAACTGCTGCCTGTCCCCCCAGCCATCTCCAGTCCACAAAACCTTCTCCCGCATCTGGATTGACGGTGAAATATCCCACCTGAAATGCGGTGAGATTCTGAAAGAAATGGCTGCCTTGCGATGGGGTTACTCGAAAGTCGCGGAAGCCTGCCTCCACAATCACGCGCGCTCCTGAAATTTCGTCCCACTCGACAGGAATTCCGAGCCAGGGATCATTCGATCCCCAGCGCCCCACGCCGATCAACAGATACGGCGTTCCGTTTTCATTCAGCTTTGCATTGAGGTGGGCCACCCCTTCCGCGACTTCCTTACTCCGAGCCCGCTCGAAGCGGTGAAAGTCGACGACCACGAGATCGCGCAAATCCGGGATGCGCCCATTTCCTAGAACTTTGGAGCTGTGGCAGACCAGCCGCTCAGGATCCACGTCTTCCATCCGCAGCTCTTCGCCTTCTCGCGAAAGCACCAGCGGACGGATTTGCAGAAATCCAAACTCAGCGGTTTCCTGAGGAGTCTCTGGCAAGCGCACTGCGAACTCCACTTCTACCGGCCGGCCGAACGCCTCTTCACCGATTCTCGTGAGCCGGTCGAGAATCGAAGCCAAAGGAAACACTCCGTGCTTGAGAATCGGAGCGAAGCTCACGACACGCGTACCGGGCCGGCTGAGCCCGTCATAAATGACGTTGTTGTCGACGGAATAAGTCGATCCCAGGTTGTTCAAGGTTCCGTCGGCCTCGGCCACGTCCAGACCGAAGCGGGCTTCTTTCAGTTCCAGCAGCGGATCGGAAGCTGAACCATCATGACGCTCGGTGTGATCAAGCTCTAGCGCCCAGAACTCCCGCTGCGAGTTCGCGAGAATATCCTCCACCGAGGAGAACTGCACAAGGTTGCGAGGATAGCGCGGACAGAAGGTCAGGCACTTTCCACCATCTACAACTGCTCGTCCCAAGCCTAATGCGACCGCAGCGATTCCATCGCCGTAGCTCATCGGAGGGACCGGATAAAAGTTGTGCGATCGCACCACGCCGGAAAAATCGGGATAGAACCGCTGCCCGTCATTCGAACCGTGGATCGTGCCCACGACCTTCTGTACAATGACCGCCATCTTCTCTTCTTCCAAACGGTAAGGCGTTGCCCGCACATATCCCTTGGCATGCTGGCTGAAAGTTGACGCATAGACGCGCTTGATGGCCTCCATCAGTTGCTCCAGCCGCACCGACAAATCAGGATGCTGATTGGCCAGCATGAAAGTTTCGTACACGCCGGTGAAGGGTTGGTATTGCGAATCCTCGAGTAAGCTGGAAGAACGCACTGCCAGCGGGTAGTGAACCTCGGCGAGAAACGCCAGCAGATCGTCTCGGAGCGATGTCGGGAGTGAAGCTTCCAGGAACCGCTGCAAAATCTCGGCATCGTCTGTGCTATTGATGGCGAAGTCGAGCAGATTGTTCTCGCTGAGGAAGCGGTCAAACATATCCGTCGCCAACACTACGCTTGGCGGCACCGCAATGCGCACATCGGCGAAGCGTCGCGCCGTCTGATATTTGTGCAGCAGGTGCCGGATGAAAGCCAGTCCGCGGGCTTTTCCGCCGAGCGAACCACCGCCAATCCGCAGAAAGAAGCCTTCAGTCGATTTGAAACTCGAGGCGTTGAAATCGCCAATCAGAACCTGGCTCTGCTCACTGCGATACTCGGCAATGGACTCGATCAAGTCACGCCGCAAATGCTCCAGCGAGTCAAAATCGGAAACCTTCCGCGGCCTTAGCTTCTGTGCCAGCGCAAACTCGGTCCTCGCCCGCAGCCAGCGGGAGAAATGGTTCCGCTCGCTGTGATACGCGATGCTCTCCGCCGGAACCTCGCGAAGCCGTTCCTCGAGTTCGTTCAAATCACGAGCCCGCGCGACTTCGCTGCCGTCGGGGAGACGGAACGCAAAATCGCCGAAGCCGAACTGCTCGGTAAGAAAGCGCCGTAGATCGCGCAACAGCGTGGGTGAGCGTTTGCGCAGGAAGGAATATCCCTGAGCGTGGGCGCGCGCCCTGAATTCGGTTCGGCTGGTTTGCAGGACGATGGGAGCATCCGGCACTTCTTCACGAACCATGCGGGCCAATTCGAATCCAGAGTCGGGGCTTAGTTCGCCATTGTGCGGAAATTCAACATCGGACACCACGCCCAAAAGATATTCACGATACTTCATGACCTGCCGCGCCGCGTCCTCGTAGTTCGACGCCAGCAGAATCTTGGGCCGCGCCCGCATGCGCACCAACTTGTGCGCGACATTCAATCCTTCGCTAAGCAACCGCCGCGACTGCGTAATCAATTCGGTGTAGATGGTTGGAAGAAAAGACGAGAAGTAGCGAATATTGTCTTCAACTACCAGAATGACAGGCACTCCGATGGCGCGAGTGTCGTGTTCAACATTGCGCTTGTCTTCAATGTATTTGACGATCGAAATCAGAATGCGGACATTGCCCTGCCACAGGAATATCTGCTGTAAATCGGTGGCTGGATTGCGAGCGACGAACTTCTTGATCTCGCGATAGTCGTAGGCCAGCACCACCACCGGCACATCGAGCCCTGCCGCCTTGATCTCCCGTGCCAACTGCGCCGCGTCCATGTCCTCGACTTCGAGGTTGGTGACGATCAAGTTGAATCGTGGCTGAGATCTCGCCAGCTTCAGCGCTTCGGCACCGGATGAAACGTGGGTGATCCCGGGAATCTGCTGCTGCTCGAGCTCGAGCGATTCCCCAATCAGCAACTCGTTTAAGCGTCCGTCCTCGCGCAGAATGAAAGAGTCGTAAAGGCTGGAAACCAGAAGAATGTCCTGCACACGAAAGGGCATAAGGTTCTCGAAGCCCTCGAAGATGCGTTCGGGATTGACGATTGGGTCGGGTTGGTGAGTTACAGTCATTTCGTTGCGACTAGCTCTTTCAACTATCGTCTTTCAGACCGTGGGCGGCGTTGGCTTGGGGAGGCAACGGACAGTGGCGAGATATTCGATATCGATTTCGATTGAACCAACGATAGCCCCGCCAAAGTATCCAATTGAAACCGGGCAACTGGAAGATTCCATAAAAAAGCCATGCCCACCAGATTCGCCGGGTTACATAGAGATATGCATCGGCGCCCGATTCTAATTGTCCAGCGCGCGTTAATACCTGTATGTCGTCCAGCAGGTTTTCCTGCGGGACTTGCAAGCTACCGTCGGCATAGGCAGATTGCAGGTCTTTAAGCGCAAAGCCCCGGCGTTCAACTACTTTCTTCCAGAAGTGAACCCAATCGAAACAGAATCCGCATTCACCATCGTAGAGTATCCATCCTTCACGAGGGACACCGGATTCAGATTCATGGTTTGACGCTGTCATTGAACTCGGTTGCCCCTGAAAACAATCACGGGTGAGCCATCTGCCACAAATGCGCAGTCAGGGCGGCGTTGAAGAACTGTTGCGAATTCGTTGCCGTAAAGAGCGCTGGTTTTTCCTTCAAATCCAGCTGCAGGGGATGTCCATACTTGCCACGGGACATGCGAGACGTGGTACTCGATGCAACTGCCGGCTCGTTCCGTCGAATAACCCCAAAAATGCTCGGTAATGAACTGTTCCAAACTCCCTTCTTGAGGCCGTGTCGGAGGACCCACGGTCTGAGCGGACAGCGTGCACCACTGGCCGCCGACTTGCCATTCATACTCGAGGGTCTTACTCAGTTCGTGGGTTTCGATGTGGTGCCTCATCGGAAGGTGCTTATAATTCTCGCCGTATGCCAGACGAGCTGTCATCGCAATTGCGTATCTGGGCACCACCTCGGCGATGAAAACGACCCCTCTGCGATCCTCGCTGCCTTCTTTGTGACGCACATAGAAGCGGAGATTCACCTCATCGAAATTCGCGTGAAATGGAACAGGGAGACGGCCAAGCAGCTTGGTGCGGCAGAACCGAAATCCGACAAGGCTGAGGTAGGTTCGCCCCTTGAATGAGTCCAGCGCTGTACGTGGCGGAACGTATCGACTCAAAAGATTGGGTTCAACCTCATAGTTCAACATCACCAGGTCCCGCCATTCAGCAGAAAGAAAAACTCGTTTTGAGTCTGGCATCTTTAAAAACAAACGGGGTGGAATCTTCTTCCACCCCGCATCATATCTACGCGAGACGTTGCGAGCAACGTCTCCACACAGACGCAGGCGAGGACGCCCGCGGTACACAACCCAACTACACCAAGCCCTGATCCAGCATGGCATTGGCGACCTTGAGGAAGCCGCCGATGTTGGCGCCGTTCACCAGATTGCCCGGGGTGCCGTATTTCTCGGCCGTCTCGAAGCAGTTCTTGTGGATGGCGATCATGATTTTGTGCAACCGATCGTCCACTTCCTCGCGCGTCCAGCTCAGCCGTGCGCTGTTCTGAGCCATCTCGAGGCCGGAGGTTGCTACGCCGCCGGCATTCGCAGCTTTGGCCGGTCCGTAAAGAACCTTGGCTTCGAGGAACATCTTTGTGGCTTCGAGCGTGCAGGGCATATTCGCGCCCTCGGCGACCAGCTTGCAGCCATTGTTGATTAAGTTCGCGGCGTCTTTCCCTCTGATCTCATTCTGTGTGGCGCTCGGGAACGCGCAGTCCGCCTTGATGTTCCACAGCGGATTGTGTTCCAGCTTAATGTCGGTGGGCATGAAGATCGCCTTCTTGAACTTCTCGCCGTATTCGCGGATGCGTCCGCGGCGAACATTCTTCAGTTCCATGACCCAGGCTAGTTTTTCGCGATCGATTCCATCCGGATCGTAAATTACGCCGTCGGAATCGGAGAAGGTGAGCGGTTTCGCACCCAGATCCAGCAACTTCTCGACCGTGTATTGCGAAACATTGCCGCTGCCGGAGACCAGGCAGAGCTTGCCTGCGAACGAATCCTTGCGCGACTTCAGCATCTCTTCCGCGAAATACACGCAGCCATAGCCAGTGGCTTCCGGACGAATGAGTGACCCACCCCAGCTCAGGCCTTTGCCGGTGAGCACGCCCGTGAACTCATTGCGCAGACGCTTGTATTGGCCAAACAGGAAGCCGATTTCGCGTCCGCCAACGCCAATGTCGCCGGCCGGGACGTCGGTGTCCGGGCCAATGTGGCGAGATAGTTCGGTCATGAAGCTTTGGCAGAAGCGCATGACTTCGTTGTCGCTCTTGCCCTTGGGATCGAAATCCGATCCGCCTTTGCCGCCGCCCATGGGCAGCGTGGTCAGCGAGTTCTTGAACACCTGCTCGAAGGCAAGGAATTTTAAGATGCCCAGATTGACCGAGGGATGAAAGCGTAGCCCACCCTTATAAGGACCGATCGCGCTGTTCATTTCAATGCGGAAGCCGCGATTGATCTGAATGTTTCCCTGATCATCAAACCAGGGCACGCGGAACATGATGACGCGCTCGGGCTCCGTGATGCGTTCCAGAATCTTCGACGATCTATATTCCGGATGCTTTTGCAGCACCAGCCTTAGAGAATCGAACACTTCCTGAACTGCCTGGTGAAATTCAGGCTCGGCAGCGTTCTTGGCTTTTACCACGCTCATTACGTCTTCGATATAATCGCCCGAATTCTTAACTCCGGGCGGTGTCATGACGCTCATGGGATTTTCCTCCAATGAAAACAGCTCTCAGAATTTACTTTTTACTTTTCGAAATTGCACACGTTGAAACTTGTCCAACGCTTTATTTAAAGGCCACGCCGCGATTTCTGCCATGACCCGCGTCACCCCGAACCGTGACAATCTTACCCCTATGAACTGTCGGAATCTGCATCTTTTTTGTAAAGCGCCCGAATCAGAATAGACGATGGGCGAATAAAAGGAGTAGCTGGCCAGCACGGTTCAACCACCTCGCTTTTGTGGCTGGGTTCGTGTCGTAGTTAGGATAATTTCGTGAGGTGTTTCGTGATAATTATGTGGGATATGTCTTGGGGGAGTTGTTTTCGTGGTTGTGGCAGTGTGGAAATTCACGGCCCGCTGAGAGCGGGTTGTTGATGCACTACATCCCGAGCTTCTTGACTTCTTCGTTGTAATATTTGCGGTAAAGAATGTCCCATTCCTGGCTGCCCTCGAGGATGGTCCGCTTCTGGTTCTCGATCTTGTGGCGGGCTGCCTGATCGATTTTCTCTTCCTGGTTCAGCAGGTCCTCCAGAATCTTGCGCACTTCCAGGCGGATCGTATTTCGATCCTCGATAAAGTCCAAATCGTCCGTCTCGGCCAGGGCGTCCGTGACTACATGCGCCACCTTATTCACTTTGTCACGGCTTACTCTCACAGCACCGCCTTATATTTGCGCACCAGTTCGTTCTTCACTTTGCGAAACATTTCCTGATAATTGGCTCCGGTCTTCTGCATCTCGGCCGAGTAGGCCTCCAAGATCACGCGCACCTCATCATTGATGCGATCTTCGAGCGAGAATTCTTCAAGTATCGCAGCATGCACTTTCTCACCGACCGCAGCCGCTGCTTTGGTCTCAATGAGTTTGCCTGCAATCAGTTTTTTCGTGACTTCGCGGGCCAAATAGCCCACATATTCTTTGGAAAGAAGCATGGTGCGGATCGGAGGTACGTCGTGAAACAAATAGTGTAGCACAGGGTAGCGGGCGAAAGGCTTCAGGCTCTAAGTCTCAGGTGTTAAACGGCGACATGACTCAGGAGAAATTCACGCTGATGACTTCACCCTGAAGCCTGACGCCCGCTCCCATTTCCTCGCATTCAGGCATACAATGCATTTATCCAGAGCCCCATATGTCTTCTGTATCAGACGATCTCAGTAACCTCAAAGATGACATGGTCGCCTTCATCGAAGGCCACGGCATGCGCCGCTTTCCCGGCTTTATCGACTACGAACAGGTGCAGAGCGTCACTTGGAAGTCGCAAGATAATCCCGACAGTTGGAAAGATTTTGTCGAACTTGCTAAGGCAGCTGCTGCGCCATTCCTCACCATGGACTCGTGGCGCCTGGAGCGCGAGGAACTCGATGCCATGATCCAGCGACTGAGCACGGCGGAGTTCACCAGCGACGACGATATCGAGGACGCCCGCTGGCTGCGCACTTACGTCGGCAAGACCGGCTTCGTGCAACTCGGCTTCGCCCAGCAGGGAGTCATGATGGTCTTCGAGGCCTCTACGCCTTGGTACGAGCGTTATCAGAATATCCTCGAAATGGCTGACGATTTTGCCGGCCTCTCCATTGACGAATCCGATCAGGACGACGACAAGCCCTATTAGATCTGGCCTCGTCTGGTGGGGGAAGGCCTTCGATCCATGCGGGCTGAGCAAAAGCTCGGCAGCCTCGCTACGAGTAGAATCGTCCTTCCCGAAGAATCTGAATCAAGAAATGAGATGGGTCCCCAAGATCGCTGATGCAGCCCAGACAGAAGTTCTGGCTGCGGCGTTACTCTCGAACGCTTGCCTCAGTCTCAAAGATCCGACTGTCGCTTCGACCCTTGCTCGTCTGCTCGTCATGCGCGGAATCGACGACTCCGAAACGGCGGAACGTTTTCTCACTCCGTCCCTCAGCCATCTGCATTCGCCATATTTAATGTCGGGCATGAAAGTTGCGGTCGACCGCCTCGATGCTGCCATCGAGCGCAAGGAAAGCATCCTGATCTACGGCGATTACGACGTCGACGGCACTACTGCCATCGTCATCCTTAAAACTGCCATTGAACTTTGCGGCGGCTCTGCCGACTTTCACGTTCCTCACAGAATCAAAGAAGGCTACGATCTTCGCGGCGACGTGATCGAGCGGGCCGCCGCCGCCGGCATTCGGCTGATCGTCAGCGTGGATACAGGCATCCGCGCCTTCGCCGCCGCTGAGACCGCACATCGCCTCGGTGTAGACCTCATTGTCACCGACCATCATCTTCCCGGTCAGGACGGTATGCCAACCGCTCTGGCGGTGCTGAATCCGAATCAGCTGGGCTGTGAATATCCCTGCAAAGCGCTCTGTGGCGCTGGTGTTGCCTTCAAGTTGGCGCAGGCTTTGATGGAGCGTCGCATCTCTCACAGGGATCAAGCGCCGCTGCTGAAGTCGTTCATGAAAGTAGTTGCCATCGCCACCATCGCCGACGCCGTGCCCTTAACCGGGGAGAACCGCGTGTTCGCCAAACTCGGTCTCGAAGCTTTGCGCTCAGCCGTAAATCCCGGGCTCAAGGCGTTGCTCCAAGTCGCGCAGATAGCCGGTAGGCCTCTTACTTCCGGTGAAGTTGGATTTCGCATTGCTCCGCGAATCAATGCCGCCGGCCGCATGGATGTTGCCCGCGACGTGATCGAACTCTTCAGCGTGAAAGACGCCGCCCGGGCACGCGAGATCGCGAACAAGCTCGATCAACTCAACGCTGACCGTCAAGCCGAGGAACGCAGAATTCTCGAAGCGATTAATTTGCGATTCGAGCAGGACCCCGCCCTGCTCGATTCTTTTTGTCTGGTGATCGACGGCGACGGATGGCATCGCGGAGTGATTGGAATCACGGCGACTCGCGTAGTCGAACGCTATTGTCGGCCTACGCTGGTGATTTCCCGTGACGGTGAAGAGGCGCACGGCTCGGGCCGATCCATTCGCGCATTTCATCTACTAAACGCACTGGAATCTTGCGCCCCGTTGTTCACCCGTTTTGGCGGACACGCCCACGCCGTCGGCTTCTCGATGCCTGCCGCAAACCTGCCGGAACTTTGCACCCATCTCGATGCGTATGCCCGGGCGCGGCTGACCCTGGCCGACTTCGAACCCATCCTCGATCTCGATGCCGAACTCCCATTCGATGAGATCACGCCTGACCTGTTTCAAGCCTTACGCAGACTCGAGCCGTTCGGCATGGGCAATCCCGAGCCAGTCTTTGCTGCCCGTAATTTGCGTTTAATGTCGCTGCCTCGCGTGATGAAAGACAAGCACGCGAAACTAAAATTAGCTTCGCAGCCATCTAACGAAGAACTTAGCGAAGTTGCTGTGCTGACCGCACCTCGATGTCATCCCGATTCGTCGGTCCTGCCACGCGTGCACGCCCAGAGTTCGAGTGCTCGGTCGCGAATGCCGGTCACCTACGATGCTCTGGGCTGGCGCATGGCCGAGCGCATCAAGCAAGCGGAGTTGCTTCCCGGCGACGCTCTGGATATTGCCTTCACGCTCGATCACAATGACCACCCCGAGTTCGGCGGATTGGAACTCTCGCTACGCGATTTCAAAAGAAACTGAACGACCGAGATCGAACCGAAGCCGTCGTCCTTAACACAGCTGAGAACTGAGAACCGACAACCGGGTTCAAGGAATCCAGTTGCAAATAGCAGGCCGATTGTTCCCGCTGAAGTGCCCCTGACTTGTCACTGCCAACTCGGCCCGATCCACTGCTACACTGCCCGCCAGAGCGGGGGTGTCGATGCGCAAATCCATTCTCGTCACGTTGATAAGCGTTTCATTCTTCATCGCCGGGTTTGCGGAAAACAAACCCAATCAGCCGCTGGAAGAGTCGCAGGCTTCCGCCTCAGCCGGCGAAACTGACGCGGGCAGTCGCCTGCCGGTTAGGCGTGTCGTGCTCTACAAGAATGGTGTCGGGTACTTCGAGCATTCGGCCCGCGTCCATGGCGATCAGGATCTTGCCATCGATTTCACTACCAGCCAGCTCAACGATGTTCTGAAGTCCTTGACTGCCGTGGATCTGGGCGATGGCCACATCTCGGGCGTGCGGTACAACTCAATCGCACCCCTCGACGAACGTCTGAAGGCACTGCGTCTGCCCTTCGGTGAGCAGATCACCCAGGTTGATTTTCTCGCTGCCCTGCGCGGCGCCCGCGTGGAAGTGCGCAACGGCTCAGACAACACTACGGGCAGGCTCCTGAGCGTCGAGAAAGAAAAGCGCTTCATCGACAAGGGAGAATCCTACGAGGTGACTGCATTCTCGGTCATATCCGACGCCGGCGACATGCGGAGTTTTGATCTCGGCTCGAGCACTTCTGTCCGTCTGGTCGAACACGACCTGAGCGACGAGGTTGGAAAGTATTTGAACCTGATCGGCTCTTCGCGGGCCCGCGACCTGCGTCGCATGACCATTTCTGCCACCGGCACCGGAGATCGTGAGATTTTTGTGAGCTACATCAGCGAAGTCCCGGTCTGGAAGAGCACGTATCGCATCATCCTGCCGGACAAGCCGAACGACAAGCCGGTGCTGCAGGGATGGGCCATTGTGGACAATACCGTTGGCGAGGATTGGAGAGATGTTCAGCTCTCGTTGATTGCGGGAGCGCCACAGTCGTTTATCCAGGATATTTCTCGCCCGCTGTACACTCGCCGGCCGGTAGTCCCCTTGCCTCAGGCGGCCATGCTCACTCCGCAGACGCAGGAAGCATCGATGAGTGCACCTGCGCCGGTGGCAGCGCAAGCGGTCGAGGTGACCGGCGAATCGGCAATGACGATGGACACCGTGTCGGGAGTGGGCGGAGGAGTGGGCGGCGGCGTAGCGGCTAAACAAACCCGAGACGCATTCCATGGCGGCGCAAATAAACAATGGCTCCAGTCTCCCTTTGATGCCGTCGCCAAACAGCAAGCTGAAGCCGAAGCCAAAGACCTCGGCGATTATTTCGAGTACAACCTCAAGCAGAAGATCACGATTGGCAAGAATCAGTCAGCCCTGGTGCCTATTCTGCAATCTCCCATCGGCGCGGAGAAAGTCACGATCTGGAACGAGAACACTCGCGAAATTCGCCGTGCCCTGTGGATCACCAACAGCAGTGGTCTGACGCTCGACTCCGGAACCTTCAACATTCTCGAGAGCGATACCTTTGCCGGAGAAGGTTTGATTGAGACCGTCCATCCGGCCGAGCGCCGTCTCATTTCCTATGCCGCCGATCCCGCTCTGCGCGTCACCATGGAGCAGGAGTGGAGCGAGAAACCCATCACCCGCATCCACATTGTCAAAGGCTTGATGTATCTTACTCGCGAGCAAAACGACAACCGCAAATATACCTTGCACAATGCGGACACATTTTCTCGCGATGTAGTCATTGAACATCCCGCGCGGGAAAACTGGAAATTGTCCGAGGGTCCAAAGCCCGAAGAAACCTCTGCTTCGTATCTGCGCTTTCGGGTGGCAGTTCCAGCCGGACAGACAGCGAATCTCCAGATCGCGGAATACCATCCCGCGAGCAGCGAATTTGCTTTGACGAATCTCGACGAAAAACAGATTGCATTGATCACCCAGCAAAGGCAAATCACGCCCGCCATGCAGGACGCCTTCCGCCGCGTCCTCGAGCAGAAAAACAAAGTTGACAGCCTCGGGACACAGATCAAAGCCCGCCAGCACGAAATCGAAACCATTACCAAGGATCAGGCGCGGGTTCGCGAAAACATGAAAGCCCTTAAAGGCAGCGCGGAAGAAAAAGCTCTACTGCAACGGTACGCCCATCAACTAGATGCGCAAGAAGACCGTCTGAATGCGTTGAACAAAGAAATATCAGATCTGCAGGAGAAACAAAATCAGGCCAGAAATCAACTAGACCAGATCGTGCAGCAGATAACCCTCGATGAGAATTTCTAGGGTAGGCTGCAGGCTTCAGGTTTCGGACTTTGCACAACCCGAAGCCTGAAGCCTGAAGCCTGAAGCCTGAAGTAAACTAACTCCAGATGCCGGCCTATCTATCCCGCCTGCGCCGCTGGTTCGCTGGCGCCATCATTGTCGCTGTCCTGGTAGTGGCAGGGGTTTATTTCTACGCTCGTCATCGCATGCAGAACGCCCTCAAGCAGGTTCCGGCGAAGATTGGCCTTGAAATCAAACAAACCGCGACCGGTTTCACCATCTCCAAGTCTCAACAAGGACGCACTCTGTTCACCATTCAAGCCAGCAAGGCCGTGCAATTCAAGCAAGGCGGACACGCCGAACTGCACGACGTGCAAATCACTTTATACGGAAGCGATTCCAGCCGCTTCGATCAGATCCGTGGCGCTGATTTCGAATACGATCAGCAATCCGGAAACGTCATCGCCAAAGGAGAAGTTCAAATTGATTTGCAGTCAAATCCTGGAGGCCTGCTGCATCCTGACCAGTCGCCTCCGACGAACCTGAAGAATCCCATTCACCTCAAAACCAGCGGCTTGGTTTTCAACCAGAACACTGGAGACGCTCATACCAAAGAGAGAGTCGATTTTGATCTGGCCCAAGCCAGAGGATCGGCTGTGGGGGTTGACTATGCCGCAAAGACCAACATCCTCACCCTGCAATCGCAGGTGAATCTCGTGTCGGTGGGCGCCACTGCCGCAACTGTCATCGCTCTTCGCGCTACCATCACCAAAGATCCGCACCTGGTCCTGCTCGATCATCCCCATTTGCGCAGTGGCGAGCGGCAATGCGATGCCGACGAGGCCACACTTTTCCTGCGCCCCGACAACACGCTGGATAGCGTTCTAGCTCGCGGCAATGTACTGGTGAAAGCGGAAGGTTCGCAGCCGGCAGAAGCCCGATCCGAACAACTCGAACTCACCATGGCGAAGCAGCGTGATACTCTGCGCACCGCCGTTTTTTCTGGCGACGTCCAGGCTCAAGTCGCGGGTGCACAACCCATGGAGGACGCGCGTCCCCGCGAGTCTGTTCCGAGCGCAGTCGGGCTTTCAATTTCAAATCCCGCCAATCCGGCCGCTCCCACGGATCAAGCGCGGCAAGGGTGGCCCATGCAAGGCAAAGCTGGCCGGGTCGTCCTCGAATTCTCCGGGAAAAATCTCCTCGCCAAAGTACACGCCGAAGACCACGTGAAGATATTGCAGCATCAGAGGCTAGCGAGCGCCTCAGCCGGTGCGCAGGATCTCGAGTTGACCACGCAGGCCATAGACTTTTTTGCCGCCAACCTCGCGCGCGGAGACAAGGCAAGCCGCCTCGACCGCGCTGAGACTTCTGGTGCGGCCCAAATCGCCATTCGTCCGACCACCGGTGCTGGACAGCAAACCCTGGTTACGGCAGCCAAGTTTGACGCTCGCTTTGACAGCTCGGGACAGCTTACTGCCGTCCATGGCGCACCGGATGCGCGCATCGTTAGTCAGAATCCCGGCCAGCCTGATCGCATCAGTACCAGTCGCATGCTCGACGCGAACTTTCAACCCGGTGGTGGCATCCAATCTCTGGTGCAGCAAGGGAATGTTGTCTACGTTGACGGAGAGCGCAAAGCCTGGGGCGCGCATGCCCGCTACACTCCAGCTGATCAAATATTGATCCTCACTGGCTCTCCGCGCGTAAGCGACGGCGGCATGACCACCACCGCAAACTCTATGCGCCTTAATCGCGCCACTGGATATGCCTTCGCCGAAGGCAACGTCAAAACTACCTACAATGACCTGAAGCCACAACCCGGTGGTGCGTTATTATCCTCTTCCAGCCCTATCCACGTGACTGCCCGCTCCATGAGTGTCCAAGGCAACTCAGCGATCGCCCTTTACACCGGAGATGCGCGGCTCTGGCAGGATGCAAATATTGTGGAAGCGCAGACGATCGAATTCGATCGCGATCAGCGCTCCATGGTCGCTGGGGGAACGTCTCCAGTTGGATCGACCGCATCTCAAACCGTCTCGACGGTCCTAGTCCAGACGGACAAAGCTCAGACGGAGAATGCTCAAGCGGACAAAACTCAGGCAGATCGCCTGCAAGACGACAAACCCCAAAAACCTACCCTGATCGCCATCACTTCTACGCGTCTCACCTACGCCGACAATGAGCGCAAGGCGTACTTCGAAGGAGATGTCGTGGCCAAGGAAGCGGACGTCACCATTACTGCCAAGAAGATGGACGCATTTCTTCAGGCTCGCGGGCCCGCCCATGAAGCGCTCTCCGGAGCAGGGAAACTCGACAAGATCATCGCCCAAGAGCAAGTTGTGATCACCCAACCAGACCGTCGCGCTACCGGCGATCTCCTTATTTACACTGCTGCGGACGACAAGTTTGTCCTGACTGGCGGACCGCCTAGCATTTTTGATGCCGAACACGGCAAGATTACCGGGGTTTCGTTGACTTTCTTTAGACACGATGATAGGGTGCTGGTTGAAGGCAATAATTCATCCCCCACCGTCACCCAAACGCGAGTGGCACGATAAATGCGTACACTGGCCACCGACGAAATCGGCAAATCCTATCGCAGCCGCCGGGTTGTAAACGGTGTCAGCCTGCGCGTCGAACAGGGCGAAGTTGTTGGTTTACTTGGACCTAACGGCGCTGGCAAGACCACAACTTTCTACGCAATCGTAGGCTTGGTTCCCCCTGACACCGGTCGAGTTCTTATCGACGACGATGACATCACGGATGTGCCCATGTATCTCCGGGCTCGCCAGTACGGTATCAGCTATCTCCCGCAAGAGGCTTCCGTCTTCCGCAAGCTGACGGTCGAGGAAAACATCCTGGCCGTCCTCGAAGCGCAGTCTATCTCCTGGCATGAGCGCCGGGAGAAGATGGAAAAGCTTATCGATCAGCTTGGGCTGGAGCACATCCGCCAGAATCGCGGATACGCTCTCTCCGGCGGAGAGCGTCGCCGAGTCGAGATCGCTCGAGCTCTGTGCATCAACCCAACGTTCATTCTGCTGGACGAGCCTTTTTCCGGGATTGATCCCATCGCCGTACTCGACCTGCAAAAGATTATCAGTGATCTGAAAGCGAGCGGCATCGGCGTCCTGATCACCGATCACAATGTGCGTGAAACACTATCGGTCACCGACCGCGCATACATAATCAATGAAGGCCGGATCTTCCGCCAGGGAACACCCGAGCAGTTAGGCGGCGATCCCGAAGTAAGGCGCGTGTACCTGGGCCAAAGTTTTTCGCTGGTGTAAGCGCAAGTGGAGAGACGGGCGTCCCCGCGCGTCCGCGAAGAAACGTTTGGGTTCTTAGTGTTCAAGCTTTTGGGTTTTAACCGTACTGTAACGTAGTTTAGAAAGAATGATCGAACCATGGTGTTGTTGCAGCACAAGCTAAGTCTCAAAGTCTCGCAGAGACAGATCCTGACCCCGGGCCTTGTCCAGATGGTCAGCGTCCTCGCGCTCAACAAGCTTGAGCTTCGGGACATGATCACGGCCGAAATGGTGGAGAACCCGGTTCTCGAAGAACTGGAAGAGTCCGTACCCCTGATCGACGACGTGAATCGACGCGAAGAGGAACGCGATCACGCGCCTATCGAAGAAAGCCCCACCGCCGCCGCTGATGTTGAGAAGAAAGATCCATTCGAAGAGATCGATTTCGGCTCATTCTTCCAGGACTACCTCGATCCCGGCTATCGCAGCTCTCGTGAGATGGAGGACATCGAGCGCCCCTCGTTCGAGAATTTCCTTTCCAAGCCCGGCAGTCTAACCGACCACCTGGTTTGGCAACTCGGCTCCATCTCCATGCGCCCCGAAGTGCAGGAAGCCGTCGAACTCATCATTGGCAACCTCAACGAAGACGGTTATCTGATTGCCAGCGACGAAGAGTTGCTGGGAGTCGCGCCTCCGGCTCCGCCGGAGTTAGACGCCGTCGTCGTCCAGAATGTTTTCAAGGAAGCCGCTGCGCTGGGCATCAGTTCGGAGCCTAATTCGCCCGAGGAAGGCTTGCCCGAACCAAGTGCATCCGACGTGGTTCCGTCCGAAATGGATGCCGCCGAGTTTGTTTCTCCAGAACTGGTTTCGGGCGAATCTTTTTCAACCGATCCGGTCGTCGATTCGCCTGCGGCAAGAAACTGGAACGAAGCCTCACACGGTGTTGACCTTGCAGGCAGCGCCGCCGCACCTGCAACCGCGCCGGAGGCAAAAGCAGCTCAGCCCGCGCCGGCTCCGCATCCCGCATTCCCCACCAGCTTCAGTCTCTCCGATCTCCACGAAGCCATCGAAGTCATAAGGCAGCTCGACCCTCCCGGAGTTGCCTGCCGTGATCTGCGCGAGTGCCTGCTCTATCAACTGCGCTATCACCAGCAACAGCACGAGCTGCACAAGAACGGCAATGGCGAATCTATAGCTCAGACTCTCGCCGACGCCATCGCAATCGTGGATCAGCATCTGCGCGCCGTGCAGAACAAGCAACACAAAGAAATCGCTCGCGCCCTGGGTCGTCCGATAGAAGCCGTGCAGGCGGCGCTCGATTACATCCGCACCCTCGATCCGCGCCCTGGACTGCGGTACAACAAAACCCAGCCGCGCCTCATCGAACCCGACGTCGCCTTCGTCAAGCATGGAGACGAATGGCTGGTCGTCATGAACGACGAAGACGTTCCTCAACTACGCCTCAATCCCGCTTACAAACGCTTACTGACCAAAGAGACGAACGACAAAGACACGCGCAACTACGTCAAGGAGCGCTACAAGAGCGCCATCCAGCTCATCAAGAACATTGAGCAGCGCAAGCAGACCATCGTCAAGGTTTGTTACAGCATCCTCGCCCGGCAGCAGGACTTTCTGGAAAAAGGCATTGATGAGCTAAAGCCCATGATGATCAAGGAGGTGGCCGAAGAAATCGGCGTGCATCCTTCTACCGTCAGTCGCGCCGTGTCCAGCAAATATGCCCATACTCCGCAAGGCGTGTTTGAGTTGCGGTACTTCTTCAGCGAAAGCGTGAACGGTCCCCAAGGTGGCAACACTTCACTACTCATCCTCAAACGCCGTGTCAAGAAGCTCATCGAGGACGAAGATCCCGCCAGACCGCTGACCGACGAGCAGATCACCCGTCTGCTGCAATCCCAGGGCATTCAGGTCACTCGCCGCACGGTCGCGAAATACCGGGAAGATATGCGCATCCCGAGCACCCATCAGCGCAGAGTAAAGAAGTAATGGGTACGAGCTGTCTCGCAAATGGTTTTTTGGGAAGGCCACGATTTGAGTTGCGCGGCTCAGACTCAATAACGACGAGGCTTTAGCCCTGAGGTAAAAAGTTCCAAATGTAGTGCCCAGCAAGAAAGATCGAAACCCAAGGAGGGGCGCTCATGAACGTGGAATACACCGGCAGGCATTACGAAGTCACTTCCGCCATCCGCAAGGACATCGAATCCGGCCTCGTCAAAATCCGCAAGATTCTAGGCGACAAGTTTCCGACCAAGGTCGTTCTCGCTGTCGAGAAGCACCGCCACAAGGCTGAAATCACCATTAGCCCGCGGAACGGTCCGCTTGTCGGTTTAGCCCAAGCGGGAGACATGTCGTCCGCAGTCAGCGAAGCCCTCGAACATCTCGAAAAACAAGCCGTCAAATACAAGACTCGGTGGCGCACCAAGAAACGCCACAACCACAAGAGCCCGAACCCCAAAAACCAAACATCGAGAACTTCAGCCGCTGGAAAATGGAACGGTGAGGGATCCCAGGAAGCCGTAGGAGTTGCCGTCGGCCTTTCCGAACAAACCTCCATCGACGTCGTCGTCCACAAATTTCCCGCCGTCGCCCGCACGACCGAAGTTCACCTCGTGCGATCCGAAGAAGCCGTCGCCCTGCGGCCCATGACCCTCGAAGAAGCCATCAAGGAAGCCCACTTCCGCGATCGCGACGTCTTCGTCTTCCGCGATCCTAAAGGCAAAGTCATGGTGCTGCACCGCACCCGGGACGGCAAGATGGAATTGATCGAAGCCCCGTAAAGTAGCTTTGAGCTTTCAACAAGCTCGCGTGGGGACAGCGGCCCCCGGCTGTCCAGCCGAGCAAAGCTCGGCAGCCTCACCTCGGTATCACATACAAAACATCCTACGAAGCGTATGATGCTCCTGCCGTTTCCCCCAAATTTCACGCTAAGGAGATCTATGAAAACGATCTGCCGTCTCGCTGCGTTTCTACTGTTGCTCGTCCCTGCTGTTCTTGCACAAGAACACTACACCGAAGGCCCAGTCTGGCGCGTCTCGCTGATCCGGGTGAAGCCCACGCAAATGGATGCCTATCTCACTAGCCTCCGCAAATCTTCCAAGCCCATCCTAGATGCCGAAAAGCAGGATGGGACAATCATGGATTACAAACTTTTCCTCAAGGAGACTAAGAACAATCCCGAGGATTGGGACATCTGTCTGGCGGTTGAATACAAAAATCACGCCGCCATGGACGGCCTGGCTGCGAAAGGCGAAATGCTTCGCGATAAGATCCTCGGCGGCAAACAACCCGCCCAACAGCTGGCCGACAAGCGAGCCGAAATCCGCGAAGTAATCAGCTCCGAACTCCTGCAAGAGATCATCCTCAAGTAGCACCCTTATCATCTGAGAAGCGCAGGCCTTCGCCAAACGAAGGCCTGCCAACGATGGATCGCTCCACTGCGGCTTCCGAGGAAAACTGGTCTTGTTGCTCGCCACGTGACATTAGTAATCCGCCTTGGCCTTTTTGGATAGCGGGTGCTTTTGCCGACTGTTATGGTGTTGCGAGCGTATGCGCACCGGGCGTGCCTGTGCCACAAAACTGTCAATGAACTTGCTTAACACAATCCTCTGCTGCTTTCTTCTTACACTGGGAGCCTTCCCGCAAACGGCTCACGAGAAAGACGATCCGCAATCGACCAAGCTAGTCGTGCTCGAGCATCTTTGGAACGAGGCTCAGGTGCACCGCGACGAGCGCGCATTGGAAGGCATGATCGCCGATTCCTTCTCGAATACGGAGTGGGACGGCGAAGTCAGCGAGCGCGGCAAGTTTCTCGCCGACATCAAAGACCCAAAGTTCAAGCCCGACTTGGTCACCATCCAGGATCTGAAAGTGAACCTGTATCACAATACCGGCGTGGTGACCGGCGCCTATCACACCAAAGGGTCTTACAACGGCAAACCTTACGACCATCTCGGCCGCTTCACCGATACCTGGATTTTGGAAGATGGCAGGTGGGAATGCGTTGCCAGCCACACCAGCCTGCTGAAGAAATAACCCGGCGACTACGATCTGAAATACTACGATCCGAACTTTGGTCGGGGCGATAGGATTTGAACCTACGACCCCCTGCGCCCAAGGCAGGTGCGCTACCAGGCTGCGCTACGCCCCGACTGTATCGATTATAGCCGACCACTTCCGATCGGGAACTCACGCGACGCGCTTCCGGGGGTATAATTTCTGGTTGACATGCAAAGTCCTCGTTACGCCCTGGTGGCCTACGTGAGGAATGCCGTCGGGGAATTAGTTGAGAACCTCCGGCAGGAACTGCATCCCGATCTGCCCCATCTGCCCGCTCATGTGACTATCCTTCCTCCCCGGCGACTGCAGGGCGGGGAACTGTCGGCGCTCGAAACTCTCGAAGACATCTGCAGCCAGGCTGAGCCTTTCGAGGTCACCCTCGGGGATGTTGAAACTTTTATCCCCGTTACTCCCACGGTTTTCATCCGGGTAGCCCGATGTGCCCACCGCATGCACGAGCTGCACGACCGATTGAACACTCGCGCTCTCGCCTCCACCGAAGAGTGGCCTTACATGCCGCATCTCACGATTGTGAAGGTCGGCACCGAGGAACTGGCGCAGAAGGCGTACATTTTCGCCCGCGACCGTTGGGCGTTGTTCGAAGGCAGCCGCCATATCTCATTAAGCGAACTGACATTCGTTCGCGAACAGGAGCAGAACCGTTGGGTGGACTTGGCTGGAATACCCTTGGGGCGCAGTTTGGTCAAACCTTAGAAGATTCCAACATCAGACGATTCAAACCTCTGAAGCACAACCGTCAGAAAGTCGAACGTTCCCCAAGGTGACCTTCCGGCTGTCCAAATTCCCGTTTTCTCTACTAGGTCATGTCCTCAAGTACAAATCCCTCCCGTGCGTTGCCAAGTGCTGAAGGCGAGCGTAAACAAGAGGTTGGAGTCGCTGCGCAAGCCGTCTCGGGCACCTTCCCCCAGCGAGTTCATAGTGGGTTTCGGGAGGTTTCATGCAGATTGGGGTCTACGGAGCAGGGTACTTAGGTACTGTCGTCTCCGCCTGTTTGGCGGACTTCGGCACCCCAGTTAGCTGTTGCCATCCAGATAGCTCCCAAATGGTCGCGATGGCCCAGGGCAGCGTCCCGTTTCACGAAAAAAACCTTACCGAAGTCATCAAGCGTAATGTGCGCTCGGGACGGCTGGCGTATTCCACCGACATCGAATCATTCGCCCGCAAGACGCAAGTGATCTTTCTCGCTGAAGACAGTGCGCAGCATCTGACCGATCTAGCCATTCGCATTGCGCGAGCCGCTGCCAAGCCTCCGATCCTGTCGCTAGTCACGCCAGTTCCGGTTGGCACAGCGACTGCAATCGAGCAACGTATTACTGAGGCAGGCTTGCGGGCCACTATTGTTTCGCAGCCCATGTTCTTTACTCCGGGATGCGCGATTGAGGATTTCAACTGGCCGGACCGCATCATCCTGGGAACCGATTCGAACGACGCCGTGCTGGCCATCAAACAGATTTTTCATTCTTTGGTGATGCGTGGCGTTCCGGTGATCGTGACCAATCACGAGACGGCTGAACTGGTGCGCGAATCCGCTACCGCTTTTGTCGCCACCAAGATTTCCTTCATTAATGAATTGGCGAGCTTGTGCGAACGAGTGAACGCGGATGCGGTCAGCCTCTCGCTGGCTTTGGGACTGGACAAGAAAATCGCGCCTCGCTGCTTGCAGCCGGGAGCGGGCATGGGCGGCTTGTTCGCGGAATCTGACATGGACTCGCTGGCCGATCTTGCCCAACGCAACGGAGTCTCGCTCAAAGTTCTGAGCGCAGCGCGCGAAGTGAATCACGGCCTGGCTGATCAGGTGATCGAAAAGATTTCAAAGTGCGTCCAGTCGGTGCAGAACAAAGACGTAGGAATTCTGGGATTGGCGTTCAAGCCCAACACGAATTCAGTTGCCGGATCTTCTTCCATGCGTCTGGCTAAGAATCTAATTGCCCAGGGTGCGCGAGTGCGAGCCTACGATCCGGTCGCACTGCCGGACGCGCGCCTCGAACTGAATGGCTCTGTGTTTTATTGCGAATCGCCCTACGCCGCCGCTGAGGGCGTGGATGCTTTAGTCGTCGGCACGGGCTGGCCGGAATTTCGCGGTCTCGACTTCAGTCGCATCAAACAAATGCTTCGCCGCCCGCTCATCGTGGATACGAAAAACCTGCTCGACTCCGTCCGTCTCCGCGCCATGGGATTCGAATACGTCGGCGTGGGCCGCGGCTAACCAGCGTTTGCATCTCGCGCGCTCTCAGTCTCTAATCCTCCGCCGTCATCCTGAGGGACTCGATTCCCGAAGGATCTAGCGCGCACTACGAAAGCCGCCATCCCTACCCGTCCGTTCACGGCACTTGGCGCGAGTTGTTATAATCGCTAGACGCGGTGGGAGTAGCTCAACTGGCAGAGCACCGGACTGTGGCTCCGGACGTTGCGGGTTCGATTCCCGTCTCCCACCCCAGAATTAAAGCACTTACACCCGCTGCGATCCATCCTGCGATCCATTACTGCGGTAGTGCAAGCCTGACAACTTTTTCGTGCGCCTTCCGCATGTCCGCCGTCGCTGCATCTCCGTAGATGTTCATGGTGGTCCTGATGTCCGCGTGCCGCATGAGTTTCTGCTGCACACCTACAGGAGTACCGACCGAATCCAACCACGAGCGATGCGTGTGCCGGAACGTGTGAGAACTGACGTGGCCTATCCCAGCCTTCACGGCAGCGTTGCCCAGGTTCTCCCACACGAAGGTGTAACTCAGGGGTTGACGCCCGAGTTTGTACGCGGACGCAAATACCCAGTCCTCAGCCTGCGAGAACTGCGTAGTCTGTCGCCAGTGTTTGAGAACGTCCAGCAACTCGTCCGCGCACACCATCGTCCTTGCAGAGCATGAAGACTTCACGTCGTCCACGATCTGCTTGACGACTCCGCGTTCAATGCTGATCGTCTTTCCCAGCCAGTCGACATCCTTCCACTTCAGGCCGAGCACTTCTGAAATGCGAAGTCCGAAGCTGACAGCCAGCAGCAGGATCGTGCGCCAGCAGGCATCGTTCCCGACCGCCTCCAGTAGCAACTGGAATTGCTCGACGGTGAGACTGCGGGTTTTTCGAACACGGTGCGATGCGTTTTTCACGTTGACCAGTTCCATTGGGTTGCGTGCGGTTGGAATGTCACCGCTCCACATAGCGAAGTCCCAGAGAACGTGAAGCAAACCACGGATGTGAACTTTGCTCTTCGGTGCCAGCGTCAGCGAGTCCAACCAAATTTCGACGGGACGCGCCTGTAGCTTAGTGAGTTCAGAGTCACCCCACTTCGGAAGTATGTAGTTGTTGAGCCAACCATCGTACCCTCGCCGTGTGCTCATGCGCTCTGGCATCTTCTCAACTCGGTAGCTGTTGATCAGGCTTCGCACCGTCGGAGCGTTCTGCCTTACAGACTCTTGTTGTAGCGTGCGCCGAAGGGTTTCAGCAGCACGCCGTGCTTCGGTTTTCGTGCGAAGTTCGCTGACGGTACCGAGTAGCTTGGGCCGTCGTTGCCCATTCTCACGCCATAGAAAATTCCAAGTCTTACGACGCTTGTCGAAGACCACACTTCCTGTTTGTCGTGTCATGCGACTCCCTTATCGCAAGGCACGAACGGCCTGGTTAGCATAGCATCGAGATCGGAGGGGAGGAAGCGCCAAACATGGCGTCTGGTGCCGCTCAGCGTGTAGCCTTTAATCTTGCCCTGCCGTGCCCACAGCATAAGCGTGCGAGGTTCAATGCGAAGGTAGCTAGCGGCCTCTCGGCTCGTTAGCCACGGTGTTGCGGTTAAATTGTTCATTAAGATCAAAGCCAGTGGGGAATGCTGGCCTTTCGTAACTTGACCACGGATGACGAAGGGACTAACACTGCTAGACTCCCTCGTCATTAGGGGCAATGAGCATGACGGACCGACAATTTGAAATCGCTCTCAACCTTCAAGGGATGACACTTTCTATATGTGATGGTTGTGAGTACGTTGAACTAGGGGTGTCAGGTCATCCAAGATCAATCGCCCTCCTAACTGCCCACACAGACAAACGAGATCAGCAGTTGACTTATTTACTGGAATGTCGGGAACACCACATGGAAGAGTCAATGATATGGCGTTCGCTGCCGAGTGGTGAGGATCGCTGAGGATGCATGAAAACATTCTATGAAGCAGTTGGTTGGGACTGTAGTGATGGCGGGGTGGCAAACACTGTCGAGGAAGCCGTAGCCCTGTGTCACGACCCGCGCACCTATGTTGTGGCCATCGAAAACGGCTGGGAGCGGAGACAACTTAACGAGGAAGAGGAACTACAGCTCGCTCGTGCTCGATGTGAGCTAGCAAGCCCGCCACGCGACGCACGGAAGGCCGGGTGAACCAAGACTCGGTCGAAAACGACCATCGGAGCGTCGAATACAAAGATGAGGGCAGGTATTCAACTTGGTTCCTTGCAACCAAGGGTTAGAAGTTGCTTTCTCGAAGTTCGTCGGTGCATCGCCCGATGTCATCGCCTTCGCAAAGAATGCTGGTCCGCAATCGCTTCGAATAGATTACTTGTCAGGGGGTAGGCGACTCGCTTTCTACACGCCCGATTTCTTTGTCCACAGGTCCGACAACGACTACTACCTCGTTGAAACAAAGGGTCGAGCGGATCAGGACGTTTCCGCGAAAGCACGAGCCGCAGTAGGTTGGTGCAAGGCTGCCAGTTCCAAATCGATAAAGTGGAACTATGTGTATGTGCCGCAGGGCACTTTTGAGCGGCTTTCCTCGCCAGAATTCACCGATTTGGTCTCCTTGTGCAGGCCTTCCCTTGCCGATCTGCTTGTTGAGGCGGATCGCTTCCAACCCTCCCTGCCATTTGAGCCAGAGGCGGGCACCGGGCCAATGCAAGAGTTCGTGCCGGAGCGGGCCTTTGCTAAGCTGCCATCTCGGTATCAGAGCAGCATTGAGCAGGCCGTCATGCTATTCAGATTCCTCGAAAACAAGGAGAACATGTCCTTTTCTCCCGTTTTCACACCTCTTCTCGGTGCGATGGAAGATGCCTGCAATACGCTGATATTAGAGAGGCTCTTACCCGTTCTGCCAACTGGGAGAGTTGCTGAGAAAGATTTCTTCAACCCGATATTGTCCAGTATCGACCCGAATAAGCGGAAGTATTATCAGGATGAACTGAAGAAGTTGGAAAGGACGGTGGTATTTCGTTCGCCCATTTCTCCGATGGGTCACTTGAAGTTCTGCCTCGAATACGCCGCACAAGAAGTGGACACTATCGGCGGTGTGCTGCATTCGATAAAGGGCCTTTTTGGATCGTTCAGAGATCGAGAACTGCTAGGCCTTTTGCGATCGGCCTATCAATTTAGGAATAAGTACGTCGCTCATCAAGAGCACGCAGTGGTTCCAAAAGAGCTTGCACGCGGTCAGCTTCACGATTGGATTCGCCTATTATTCATGCTTCATGACTCACGACGGCCGGAAAGGGTTTTAACACGATACCGAGAATTGGTTGACAAGATGTATCTAAAAGGGTTATCCGGCTCAGAGGTTGGCGAGATGGAACTGCTTAGCTCAGAAATTGATACAGACAACGAATACTTCTACGGGCCAATAATCGAGAAGATAAAGCAAGCCGTTTCGGCGAAAAAGCTCGACTGACTATGAAATTTATTAGGACGAAGCCAGCGCCATCGATCTCTGATGGCTACAAGTCATTTCGACCATACGTTCGTTCCGATTTCAGAAAGACGTGCGCATACTGCTTAATTGAAGAACTGTTCGCAGCAGGCGAGGAGAATTTTGAACTCGACCACTTTTGGCCCGTGTCCGAGTTCCCCGCCCTCAAAGAAGACTTCTACAACCTATATTACGCGTGCCATCCGTGTAATCACATCAAGTGGGCGAAATGGCCAGACTCTCAATTGGTGGCGAAAGGCATCGGATTCGTGGACCTGTGCCGAGACGATTTTGAGAACCATTTCAGAGAGCTGCCAGACGGGCGCTGGGAAGGATTAACGGAGTCCGCCAAGTATACTATCGATGCTCTGAGGTTGAATCGATCCCATCTTATGCAAATTCGTTTACTGCTGCGAGCACTATGCCGTGAGTGAGTTGTGCTTCGGGTACTCTAGGTTGACGAGGAACGGCTATTCGACTCTCATCCAATCCCGACTCTCCGATTTCAGGAATCAATCGGCTCACATTCGCTCACGATTCATTGTTCCCGAACGTTCCCGAGGGTGATTTTCAGCACTTGTAAGGCATCGCCCATGCCCCACATTCAACAAGTTAAAAATATCTATCGGCACTCATAACCCAAAGGTCGGTGGCTGTGGAATTGATTCTGGGTATCGAAAAGGAAAGTGAACTGAGGAGAGTGGTGGAAAACCCACGACGACCTGCGATCAATCCGCGATCCATTGCCACTGCCTTACATGTACTAGCATCGTTTTACAGCGCCGTTCGTGCCCTGCATCTAGTTGAAACTACGTTTTGAGCGGGATTCGATTCCCGTCTCCCACCCCAGATTCTTCTAAACCTCGTCAGAAATCACGCCATTCGAGTTGCCGCAGAGTCGCAGTAGAGCACGACCACCGAGCGCGGTCCGACGTGATACGTGTAGCCGGGAACAGCCGGGGCGGAATGCCATAGAACAATGTCCTGCGGCGAATCGAGGGAGGTATCGATCCAGCGACGCCACGGATCTGGGCTGCTGTTCGCCCGTGGTAATTCGAAATCGAGCGGCTTCCAATAAGCGTTTGCGATTAGATGAAAGAGCAGGTTTTCCTTTGGCAGCTCCGCGCCGAAGGCGAAACTGTGGGAGTCGTCGCTCCAGTCCGGCTGGTTCAGCTTTACCCCATGCCAGGCTTTCGTGGCCTCCTGCAGCAGTTGGTGCAGGGGCTTGGGTTGGAGTTCGCTCTCCAAATCTCGGAGCAGCCGCCGTCTGATCAGAAGCCGGAGGAAGCGATGCAGGTCCGCATGCTTCTCCAATAATGTCCAATCGAACCAGCTAATTTTATTGTCCTGGCAGTAAGCGTTGTTGTTGCCGGACTGGCTGCGCCGGACTTCGTCGCCCATGGCAAACATCGGAATACCGAGCGAGAGCATGGTGATGCTCAAAAAATTCTTGGCTTGCCGATTGCGCAATCGCTCAATCGCCGGATCATCGCTAGCCCCCTCGACCCCGCAATTCCAGCTCCGGTTATCATTAAGGCCGTCGGCGTTGTCTTCGCGATTCGCTTCGTTATGCTTGTGGTCGTATGAGACCAGATCATTCAGCGTGAAGCCGTCGTGACAGGTCACAAAGTTGACGCTCTCCTCAGCTTCGCGATCCTTGTGGCCATAGATCTCGGGACTGCCGAGAAATCGGTCGGCCACGCTTCCCACCGAACCGCGATCGCCGCGGAAGAAGCTGCGAACGTCGTCGCGGAAGCGGCTGTTCCACTCCTTCCAACTGTCTCCAATGAAGCTCCCGACCTGGTACAAACCGGCCGCGTCCCAGGCCTCGGCGATGATCTTGGTATCCGCAAGCACGGGGTCGGATTCAATATCCCAAAGCACAGGCGGGCTCGCCAGCAGCTGGCCGTCCGAATCACGAGTGAGGATTGACGCGAGATCGAACCGAAATCCGTCCACATGCATCTCCTCGACCCAGTAGCGCAGGCTGTCGAGGATCATGCGCCGGACGATCGCATTGTTTGCGTTAAGTGTGTTTCCCGTGCCGCTGTAGTTGGCATAGCGCGAGCGATCTTTTTCCAGGATGTAATAAACGTTGTTGTCCAGTCCACGGAAACTCAGCGTTGGGCCGGAATGATCGCCTTCGGCGGTATGGTTGTAGACAACGTCGAGGATGACCTCGATGCCAGCGCGATGAAGCGCTTTCACCATATCGCGAAACTCATTGACGGGGCCAAGTTGGCCCTGACGCGAGCTGTATGCCTGGTGCGGCGCGAAAAACGAAACCGGCGCATAACCCCAATAATTAACCAGGCCCGGCGGACAGTCCTGGGCATCGAACTGAAAGATCGGCAGCAACTCAACCGCGGTAATGCCAAGCTGCTGGAGGTATGGAATCTTCTCGATCAATCCCGCAAAAGTGCCGCATATGTTTTCGGAAACACCAGAACTCGGGTCGCGGGTGAAGCCTCGCACGTGCATCTCGTAAATAATTGTTTGCGAGGATGGTCGGTGAAGCGGCGCGTCAGACTCCCAATCGTACGCGCTCACATCTACCACGACGCTCTTCATCGCACTCGCGGCGTCGCCACCCGCATGTTTAGCAGCCTCGCGATCGTAGTTCTTCGGGACTACGACACTCCTGCCGTAGGGATCGAGAAGGACTTTACTCGAATCAAATCGCATCCCGCTCGCGGGATCGTACGGGCCGTACGCCCGATAACCGTAAATCTGGCCCGATTGTAGGCCGGAGACAAATGCGTGCCAGTAGTGATAGGTTCGGTGCGACGGATCGATCGGAATGATGCGCTCGGGTCGGGCATCGTCTTCATGATCGAAGAGCAGCAACTCCATCCCGGTTGCGGAACGAGAGAAAATACTGAAGTTAACCCCGCCATCGCGAATTGTGCTTCCCAGCGGAGAGCTTCGGCTTTTACTTTGAGTTGTTGGTGAGATGTCCTGATCCCGGTTTGCGACCGGATCATCCAGCCCGATGCTCATGATTCATTTCCTGCCCAATGTATGTTTTGTTCGAGGGGACTGTCGGCTCTGCTTAGGCTGCAACCTGCTGGGCAGCAGCTTGATCGGCAAACACGATTGCTTGATCCTGCCGAATCCTGCCCGCCGGAATCGACGAATCACCTTTACGCAAACGTCCAAGCATCTCGACTTTTTCACTCCCGGTCACAAGCCACAGAATGCGACGCGATCGATTGATCATCGGGTACGTCAGGGTCATTCGACGTCTTCCTTGATAGATGCCGGTAAGCGCAACGTCCGCGTCCGTAACTTCGAGGACGCGATCTCCCGGAACCAACGACGCCGTATGACCGTCCGGCCCAAGACCGAGGTGAACCAGGTCGAGCACCGGCGACGAACCTGCAATCTCCTGAAGGCTTGCGGCGTATCGTGCAACGGCTGCTTGCAGATCTGGCGCTTCGACGGGCATGGCGAGAAGCTGCTCGGGAGGCAACGGGGCACGCAAGCTTTCACGAATGTGAGTAAGATTTCGGTCCGGGTCTCCTGCAGGTGCGACGCGTTCGTCGACTTGCGTTACATAAACATTCGGCCAGGGAACGTCCTCCGCACTTAGCGCACGCAACATTGCCCAGGGAGTGTGGCCGCCGCTCACCGCCAGGACGAAACGGCCACGGGCAGCGACCGCCGCACGCGCCTCGGTTGCGATCAGTGCGGCAGCCTGCCGTGCGACTGCATCTGCATCAGAAAATACTTCGACTTTCATAACGGCTCTCCGTCACTCGCTAGGCGGCCTGCGATTTCTCACCCGGCTTCTCATGATGTCCGCCAAATTGAAAGCGCATCGCCGACAGGAGCTTGTTGGCGAAGTCGGCTTCGCCGCGCGAACTGAAGCGCTCGTAGAGCGCCGTGGTCAGAACCGGCGTTGGCACAGCTTCATCGATGGCCGCTTTGATCGTCCAACGACCTTCGCCGGAGTCGGAAACTCGGCCGGCAAACTGAGACAAAGCCGGGTCCTGAAGCAGGGCGGATGCGGTCAGATCAAGCAGCCAAGATGCGATCACGCTGCCCCGCCGCCACACTTCCGTGATGTCAGGCAGGTTCAGGTCATACTGATAATGTTCGGGATCGCGCAATGGCGTGGTCTCGGCGTCGGCAGCGTGCTCCTGCTTGCCGACATTGGCGGCGCGGAGAACTCCCAACCCTTCCGCGTACGCGGCCATGATTCCGTATTCAATTCCGTTGTGAACCATTTTTACGAAGTGGCCAGCGCCATTGGGTCCGCAGTGCAGGTAGCCCTGCTCGGCAGTACCTCCGACCTTGTCGCGACCGGGCGTTCGAGATATGTTTCCAATGCCGGGCGCTAAGGTCGCGAAAATCGGATCGAGATGCTTGACGATATCGTTCTCGCCGCCAATCATCATGCAATAGCCTCGCTCCAAGCCCCACACGCCGCCGCTCGTACCCACATCCACATAATGAATGCCCTTGGCGGAGAGTTCCTTAGCGCGGCGGATGTCGTCCACGTAATAAGAATTGCCGCCGTCGATCAGGATGTCTCCTGCTTCCAGCTGCGGCAGAAGCCCTGCAACGGTCTCATCGACGACTCCAGCCGGGACCATCAACCAGAGGGCTCGCGGCTTCTCCAGTTTCTTCACGAACTCCGCGAGCGATGCCGAACCAACCGCCTTTTGTTGAACCAATTCGTCAACCGCTTTTGGTGACCTGTCGAAGACCACGCAACTGTGGCCATTCTTCAGCAGGCGCAGCACCATGTTCGCACCCATTCGTCCGAGACCAATCATTCCGAGCTGCATGTAGAACTCCTTTTGAAAGGGAAAGTTTGTTGGACCGCTCAGCTCACGCGGCGGCGACTTCTCGCCTGTGCTTCCCAAAAATGCGCGTTAAGCGGCCACTTTTAGTTTACGGTAACGACGGATCAAAGCGTTGGTCGAACTGTCATGCTTGAGTGCGGGCTCGGTTTTGCTCTCGATCTCGGGAATGATGCGCTGCGCCAAAGCCTTGCCCAATTCGACTCCCCATTGATCGAACGAGTCGATGTTCCAGATAGTTCCCTGGGTGAAGACCGAGTGTTCGTACAGAGCCACGAGCTTACCCAATGCCTCCGGCGTGAGCTGCTCCGCTAGAATCGTGTTCGATGGACGGTTGCCCTCGAAAACGCGATGCGGCACCAGCCAATCCGGCGTTCCCTCGGCCTTTACCTGCTCCGGTGTTTTGCCAAACGCCAGCGCCTCGGTCTGCGCAAACACGTTCGCCAGAAGCATGTCGTGATGTGGGCCAAGCGCATTCAGCGGTTGTACGAACGCGATGAAGTCGCACGGGATCAGCCTGGTGCCCTGATGAATCAATTGATAAAACGAGTGTTGACCGTTGGTCCCGGGCTCACCCCAATAGATCGGGCCTGTGTCGTAGTTGACGCGCGTTCCGTCCAGGGTCACGTGCTTGCCATTGCTCTCCATCGTGAGCTGCTGCAAATACGCGGGAAAACGTTTCAGATATTGCTCGTACGGCAAAACGGCAACCGTCTGCGCTCCGAAAAAGTTGTTGTACCAGACGCCGAGAAGTCCCATCAGCACCGGCAGATTCCGTTCGAACGGAGTCGTGCGAAAATGTTCGTCGACCTGGTGAAACCCGTCGAGCATAGCGCGGAAGTTGTCCGGACCGACCGCGATCATCGTCGACAGGCCGATTGCAGAATCCATGGAATAGCGCCCGCCAACCCAGTCCCAGAATCCAAACATGTTGGCCGTATCGATGCCGAACTTTTCTACTTCTGCAGTGTTCGTCGACACCGCGACAAAGTGTTTCGCGACCGATTTTTCATCGCCTCCCAAACCTGCGAGCGACCAATCGCGAGCGCTGTGCGCATTGGTCATCGTTTCCAGCGTCGTGAAAGTTTTTGAAGAGATGATGAAAAGAGTCTCCGATGGATCGAGATCCTGGACTGCTTCCGCAAAGTCAGTACCATCGACATTGGAAACGAAGCGGAACGTCATGTTTCGATCGCTGTAATGTTTCAGCGCTTCGTAAGCCATTACCGGTCCGAGATCCGACCCGCCAATGCCAATATTTATCACGTTGCGAATACGCTTGCCGGTATGGCCTTTCCACGCGCCGCTCCGGACACGGTTACTAAAATCAGTCATCTTGTCGAGCACAGCGTGAACCTCGGGCACCACGTTCACGCCGTCTACAACGATGGATGTTCCCCGTGGCGCCCGCAGAGCCACATGCAGAACCGCCCGCTTCTCCGTAACGTTGATCTTTTCGCCGCGGAACATCGCATCGATCCGCGCCCGCAGGCCCGATTCCTCGGCCAGTTGGAGCAGAAGCTTAAGCGTTTCGTCGGTGATCAGATTCTTTGAGTAATCGAAATAGATTCCCACTGCCTCTAACGTAAGGCGCTCGCCGCGTTTGGGATCGTCAGCAAAGAGATTGCGGAGATGTGACTTCTGGATCTCCTTAGAGTGAGCTTCGAGAGCCTTCCAGGCTTGGCGTTTGACGACCGGGTTTCCGGTGATTGATTCCACGCGTGCTGCCATGTCCATTTTCCTTTCGTCCGTTGTGCTTAGCTGAAACGGTGCCTACGCGAAGTGGAGTCCGTTGATTCCCATCTTGCTCCCAGAGTTTGAATCCTCCCGCGAAAGCATTAGCGTTGTCTCCTACCCGGCAATGCGGAGGAATTTCTTTCAACTTCCTGACATTGCCTCCGCCCAGTACCACGTCGTCGGGTTCAAGAGCGGCGATCATGCGAGCCACGACATCTTTCACGTGGCGCCGCCACTTCTTCTTGCCGTGTTTTTCCAGTCCAGCGAGTCCGACGTAGCTCTCGTACGTTCCCTTTTTGTAAGGCAGATGACCGAGTTCCATCGGCTCCACGATACCATTCACGACAAAGGCCGAACCGAGCCCCGTGCCCAAGCCGAGGAACAACATCTTGCCGCCCTTGTAACTGCCCAAAGCCTGCATGGCGGCGTCATTGATGATCTTAAGCGGACGCCTGAATGCTGCTCGAAAATCAAAACCGACCCAGCCCCTTCCCAAATTGTTGGGTTCGGCAATCGGTCGATTGTGAAGGACAGCCCCAGGATAGCCAATCGAGACCGCGTCATATTCCCACGTGCCTACGATCCGCTTGACTCCTGAAACCATCTGTTGTGGCGTCATCTTCGGACCCGACGGAAATTCCCGTGCGGTAGTCTGCCCAGTTGCGAGGATCTTCACGTGCGTTCCGCCGACATCGATCACCAGCACTTTCATGCGAAGTTCTTCTTACCCCTGCAACGCATTGCTCACAATTGCCTGCGCTTCATTGATGATGGCATTCAAGTGAGCCTCATCCTTGAAGCTCTCAGCGTAAATTTTGTAGATGTTCTCCGTGCCCGATGGACGCGCGGCAAACCAGCCGCTACCGGCCACGACTTTTAATCCACCGATCTCCGCGTTATTGCAGGGAGCGCGAGTCAGCTTCGCCGTGATCGCTTCGCCAGCCAGGCTCGACTCTTTCACGGCCTCTGGCGACAGCTTCTGCAAACGCGACTTTTGCTCGGGAGTGGCCGGCGCGTCGATGCGCGTGTAGTACGGCGTGCCGAATTCCGCAGTCAGTTCTCGGTAATGCTCGCCCGGATCCTTCCCGGTGCGGGCTGTGATCTCAGCCGCGAGCAGATCCATAATCAACCCATCTTTATCGGTTGTCCACACTGTCCCGTCCAACCGCAGAAAGCTCGCTCCAGCGCTCTCTTCTCCGCCAAAACACTGCGAGCCGTCGACCAATCCTGGCACGAACCACTTGAAGCCCACGGGCACTTCGCAAAGTGGATGGCCAAGCTTTTTCACAACTCGATCAATCATGCTGCTGCTCACCAGCGTCTTGCCTACAGCGACCTGCGCACTCCAGCGCGGACGATGTTCCAGTAAATAGCCGATCGCCACAGCCAGATAATGATTCGGGTTCATCAAACCCGAGCCCGGTGTAACAATGCCATGCCGGTCTGCGTCGGTATCGTTGGCAAAGGCCACGCGATACTGATCCTTAATAGCGACAAGCCGAGCCATCGCGTATGGACTCGAGCAATCCATGCGGATCTTGCCGTCGTGATCCACCGTCATAAAAGAGAAGGTCGGATCGATTACAGGATTCGTGACAATCACATTCAGGCCATAGATCGAATTGATCGGCTCCCAGTAGGGCTCGGACGCGCCGCCAAGCGGGTCAACCCCAAGCTTTAGGCCAGCGCTACCGATCGCATCAATATCGACGACATTCTTCAGGTCGCGAACGTACGGTAGAACGAAATCTTCCTGATGCGTGCTGCTGGCCTTCATGGCCGACGCAAACGGCACTCGCTTGACGCCGATGTTATTGCCTCGCAGCAATTCATTGGCGCGATTCTCAACCCACTGCGTCACATGAGTATCGGCTGGCCCGCCACTGGGAGGGTTGTATTTGAAGCCCCCATCCTCCGGCGGATTGTGCGATGGAGTAATCACGATGCCATCCGCGAGGTGATCCTTGCGCCCCCTGTTGTAAACCAGAATGGCACGAGAGATGACCGGCGTCGGAGTTACTCCGTCATTCTGCTGGATTATGGTTTCGACGTTGTTTGCAGCCAGCACTTCAAGCGCAGTGCGCTGAGCCGGTTCAGACACCCCGTGCGTGTCTTTGCCCATAAAGAGTGGGCCATCCGTGCCTTGGCTGCGCCTATATTCACAGATCGCTTGCGTGATAGCGAGAATATGAGCTTCGGTGAACGTACCTTGGAACGGCGAGCCTCGGTGTCCGCTGGTGCCGAAGATGACCATTTGATTGGGATCGTCAAGGTCAGGCCTGCGTTCGTAATACTCGCGCACCAGGCGGGCAACATCCACCAGCATCGACTTCGGTGCGGGCAAGCCTGCGAGCGGCGAGATCGTAACCTTATTATTACTCGGGCTGGTTCCAGATGGACGGGTTTCTAAGGCACTGGACATGGTTCCACCTTCCAGATCTCGGTTGCGTATTCGTGAATGCTGCGATCGCTGGAGAACTTCCCTGAGCCCGCCACATTCAGAATGGCCTTGCCGGCCCACGCGTCGGGGTCGGCGTACAGCTCAAGCAGCCGCGCATCCGCCTCGAGATACGATTTGAGGTCAGCCAGATGCATGTAGTGGTCGTGAATCAGAAGCGTATCGCGCAACGGTTCAAAGACACCCGGTTCGTTACGGCTGAAATAATTGGAGAAGATCAGGTCCAGAGCCTCGCGGGTCTCGGGCTCATGGTCATAGTGCCACTGCGGATTGTACCAGCCCGCGCTATCCTCCACTTGTTTTGCAGTCAGGCCGAACAAGAAGAAATTCTCTTCCCCTGCCTGCTCCGCCATCTCTATGGTTGCGCCGTCGCGGGTGCCGATCGTCAGAGCGCCGTTCATCATGAATTTCATGTTGCTCGTGCCGCTGGCTTCATATCCCGCGGTCGAGATCTGGTTGGAAACATCGCTCGCGGGAATGAGTTTCTCCGCCAGCGAGACGTTGTATTCCGGCAGGAACAACACTCTAAGGCGTCCTCGCACGATTGGATCACCGTCAATGGTCCCCGCCAGGTTGTTAATGAATTTAATAATGAGCTTCGCCAGTCGGTACGCAGGCGCTGCCTTGCCGGAAAACAGAAACGTTCGCGGCGCCATTGTGTCGTCCGGATTTTTGCGCAGCCGGTTATAGAGCACCACGAT
>JABDBE010000021.1:0-1233 GCA_013288805.1 Acidobacteriota bacterium | reverse complement strand
AGCCAACCGGCAAACTCGGTCTTGGCCTCGCGCTTAGCCTTGAGAAAGGCGGCGCGAAGGTTTTTGTCGTCGGCAAGCGGCTTGAGCTTGCTCAGTTGACTCAAGTCAGTGATCCATTTGTCGCCAATCGTCTCTGTGATGGTTCGCGACAACGGCGGATTCGCCAGCAGCAACCATCGCCGCGGCGTGACTCCGTTAGTCTTGTTGTTGAAACGCTCCGGAAACACCTCCGCCAGATCTTTCACCGTCATGGTACGCAGCAACCGGGAGTGAATCTCAGCCACCCCGTTGGTGCTGTGCGAACCAACGATTGCCAGGTTTGCCATGCGGACCTGCTTGACCGGGCCTTCCTCGATCAGACTGACTCGCTCGATTCGGCCTTCGTCGCCGGGAAAGCGCGTCCGCACAGCATCCAGCAGACGCCGGTTGATCTCGTAAATGATCTCAAGGTGACGAGGCAGTATCTTCTCAAACCATGCGACCGGCCACTTCTCCAGCGCCTCGGGTAGTAGCGTGTGGTTCGTATACGCCAAAGTATTGTTGGTAATGTTCCATGCCTGATCCCATCCGAGGCGTTCATCATCCATCAAAATCCGCATCAACTCAGGAACCGCCAGCGTCGGATGCGTGTCATTAAGCTGGATGGCGACCTTTTCCGGCAGCGCATTCCAATCAGAATTCTCGCGCCGGAATTGGCGCAGCAGATCGCCCAGAGAGCAAGCGACCAGAAAATATTCCTGCACGAAGCGCAGACCTCTTCCCTTGGCCGTGGAGTCGTCGGGATAGAGCACCCGCGTAAGCGATTCGGCCTCGAGAGTCTCGGCCAGCGCTGCCACGAAATCGCCGCTGCTGAATTCTTGAAAATCGAAGTAGTCGGCGGCCGCCGCGCCCCAAAGCCGCAGCGTATTGATGTTCTTGCCACCATAACCAGCCACGGGTCGATCATACGGAATACCCAGCAAAGTTGACGGGCGATCCTGCTTCGCACGCAGGCTGCCCTCTTGCAGTTCGAACGAGCAGTTCAGTTTGATTTCGATGTGCTGATTCCGGCGCCGGATTTCCCACGGGTCCGGCCGATGCAACCAATTGTCCGGTTGCTCGCGCTGCCAGCCATCCTTGATGGTTTGCTTGAAAATGCCGTATTCATAACGCAGACCGTAGCCCATTGCGGGCAATTGCATGGTCGCCATCGAATCGAGAAAGCATGCGGCCAACCGACCCAGGCCGCCGTTT
>JABDBE010000020.1 GCA_013288805.1 Acidobacteriota bacterium | reverse complement strand
CGGACTACCTCGCGCATTGCACTTAGCTGGGATGCGAACCATGCAGCGACGGCGATACAAATAGTTCCGCTGATCATCACAGTTCGCGGTGCTCCGATCTGGTGGGCGAGGCCGCCAGCCAACAAACTTCCAAATGGCGCCATCCCGAGAAATGCCATGGAATAGAAGCTCATCACGCGTCCCCGTTTGTCATCTTGCACGATGGTTTGCAGAATGGTGTTGCTGGACGCCATCTGGGTCATCATGGCGCCACCGACGAACAGCATCAGCAGCAGGGATAGCCACAGAAAGCGGGAAAGCCCCAACGCAATCAGCCCGGTTCCGAAAATCGCCGACGCCAATGGGACCACGCGGCCCAGGCCGAGCACATTTTTTCTGGTCGCGAGAAACATCGCACCGCCGAGCGCTCCCACGCCCGAAGCGCCCATCAGGAAGCCCAGAGTATGTGGTCCGCCATGAAGCACCTGGCCGGCGAAGATCGGCATGAGCACGGTGTACTGCATGCCGACGAGGCTAATCACGGCCAGCAGTAGAAGAATTGACCGGATGGGAACGAAGTGCGTGACGTAGTGCCAGCCCTCCTTCAATTCGTGCCAGACCGGTTTGTCCACGCCTCGGGACTTGCCCGGGGAGATTCTCATGGCAAGCAGAGACGCAATGACAGCGAGATAACTGAAGCCATCGATCAGGAAACAGTAGCCCTCACCGAACGCCGCGATAATGACTCCGGCGATTGAAGGCCCGAGAAGTCGAGCCATGTTTACCATGGAAGAGTTCAGCGCAATAGCGTTGCCCAGGTCAGCGCGGTCTTCAACCATTTGAATGACGAAGGCCTGGCGAGCCGGCATGTCGAAGGCATTGATGAGGCCCTGAGCCAGCCCCAGCCAGATTATTTCGCGGATGGTAATGATTCGGGCCAGAGCGAGTCCGGCCAGTGCGAAGGATTGCAGCATCGAGAGAATCTGAGTTACCACGAGGGTTTGATGGCGGTTCCAGCGATCCACCCACACACCGGCGAATGGCCCCAAAAGAAAACTTGGTATCCGAGATGCGAAGCCCACGATGCCCAGAAGCCACGCTGAGCCGGTTATTCTATAGACGAGCCAACTCGTGGCGATCTGCGTCATCCAAGTGCCGATGAGAGATACCGACTGGCCGGTGAAGAACAAGCGATAGTTCCTCGAGCGCAGCGCCCGGAGAGCAAACTTCCAGCTTTCACCCTGGGTACTCGATCTTATTGCTGGGCGGCTGGGATGTGAGTTCAACTCCGGGCTGGTTGAGTCAGGTCTGGGCATTGACAATCCTGATGACGGGCAAAGCTGCTAGGTTCGGGCTATGAGACAATTCGAGTCCCACGCAGCATGATCGAGTCTACTTATTTCCAACGCGAGTGTGATGGCTAGCGATCCAGCTACCAAAGATATTAATCCATGGCTGATCGCGATCGCGGTCATGTCCAGCACTTTCATGGAAGTGCTGGATACGACCGTGGTCAATGTTTCGCTGCCGCACATTGCCGGAAACCTTTCCGCCACGACCGACGAGGCTACGTGGACACTTACATCCTATCTCGTGGCGAATGCCATTATCCTGCCCATGACGGGCTGGCTGGCTTCAACCTTCGGACGCAAGCGCCTGCTGATGCTATCGGTAACTGGGTTCACCACGGCTTCTTTTTTCTGCGGGCTGGCGCCGTCGCTTCCGTTTCTGATCTTCTTCCGAGTCATTCAAGGAGCCTGCGGCGGCGGTTTGCAACCTTTGTCGCAGGCCATTCTGCTGGAATCGTTTCCTCCTGAAAAGCGTGGCCAAGCCATGGCTTTCTGGGCTCTGGGCATTGTGGTTGCGCCCATGCTCGGTCCGGTGGCGGGCGGATGGCTGACCGACAACTATAGTTGGCGCTGGGTTTTCTACATCAATGTTCCAATCGGCGTTATTGCCATCCTGTTGACCCAGGCATTCATTTTCGATCCTCACTATTTGCGCAAGGAGTCGAAAGGAATCGACTACTGGGGGATCGGTCTTTTGGTTCTGGGCATCGGCTCACTCCAGATCATGCTCGACAAGGGCCAGGAGGATGATTGGTTCGGCTCGCACTTTATTATCACGCTGGCGGTGCTGGCGGTTATTGGTATCGGCGGCCTGCTCGTGCGGGAACTGAAAGCTGAACATCCGATCATCGATCTCAGCGTTTTCCGCTACCGGTCGTATGCGATTGGCACGTTCATTATGACGGTGGTTGGATTCGTCCTCTATGGCAGCACGGTCTTGTTGCCGCTGCTGATGCAGGAACTGCTCGGCTACACCGCGACTCACGCGGGCATCACCAATCTGCCGCGCGGAATGGCGTCGTTCATATTTATGCCTCTGGTTGGTTATCTCACGGGGAAAGTCGATTCGCGAAAACTGCTCGGAGTGGGCTTCCTGGCCACAGCGTTTGCGATGTACCGGATTTCGATGTTCAGTCTGGGGGTGGCATCGTGGAATTTCTGGCTGCCCCTCACGGTGCAAGGCGCAGGCCTGGGATTGATTTTCGTCCCTTTGACGACGGTGACAAACGATCCCATCCCCAGGGAAAGAATGGGCAATGCCACTAGCATCTTTAACCTGATGCGCAACATTGGCGCCAGCGTCGGCATTGCGATGGTCGAGACCATGCAGGTGCGAAAGGCGCAAATGCACATCAACATTCTGGATGAGCATGTGAACCCTGCGAATCCGCTGGCTCGGCAAACCATAGACGGCCTGCGCGCTCTTTTCATGTCCCAGGGCAAAGATGCGGTAACTGCAACTCATGATGCCTATGCCGCGGTTTGGGCGATGGTGCAGCAGCAGGCCGCGATGCTGGCCTACAACGATGCGTTCCGTTTTCTAGCCTTGATGTTCGTGGTCATGCTGCCGCTGATATTCCTGATGCGCAAACCAAAAAAGGGGAAAGCCGTGATGGCGCATTGAGCGCCAGACGGGAACAAAGCTCAATCTTTTGCCGTTACTTGATCCTTGATCTTGTCGTATTCCGTTTGCGAGATGACACGACGGCTGGCCAGTTCAGAGGCGCTGCTGTAAGGCCGTCCGGCAATGATGCGATCGGCTCCTTCAGCGCTCATTCCGGGCAAATTTAGCAACTGTTGCTTGCTGGCTTTGTTCACATCGAGAGGCTGGTCGCGATTCCATCCTTCTCTTACGCCTTGAGCCAGCGCCTTCGCGTCCTGCTTGATGTCTGATGTGGCTTGTGCAGTTTTTTGTCGCACTTCGTCGGGGCTAGGCTTTTGCGAGGTGCATCCGGCCGCGAGTAAAAGCAGAGCGACAGCAAATGAGGCGATTATTTTCACGACCCTTCGATGCGATCAGAGTCGACGGGGTTGGTCTCACCGGGCGAGCATAACGGGCTCGCTGTCGAGGAAAAGCCTCAGCGCACCGCGGTTGGTTGAAGGTGAGAACGAAATCGATTTGCAGTTTTCCACGACCCAATCGGCGCCAGCATCTTTGAGTTCGGCTTCGTGGGCCGTGGTTCTGCACGCGATGACCCGAGCGCCAGCAGCTTTGCCAGAACCAATTCCTGCCGGCGCATCTTCTACCACCACGCAATCCTTCGGTGAGAATCCGAGAAACGACGCACCTTTCAGGTAGGGCTCGGGGTCCGGTTTTCCGTTCTCTATGTCGTCGCAGGTAACCAACCGGTCAGGGACGGGTAGTCCGGCGGCGCGCAAGCGAGTTTGCGCCAGTCGGCGCGTACACGAGGTCACGACCGTCCATCGTTCCGGAGGAAGAGAGCTCAACAATTCGCGTGCTCCCGGCAAAGGCACCACGCCATCCAGATCTTCAAGCTCGCCGCGTTCCACTTCGCGATTCTCGATCTCAGCGTCGGCGTGCGGCAAATAGTCGCGGATGGTTGCAATGCTAGGACGTCCGTGCGCTCTGCGAACAACTTCGTTGGGATCGAAACCGCGCGCGATGGCCCATCGCGACCAGACCCGAATGACAGCCGGCGTGGAGTCAACCAGGACGCCATCCAAGTCAAACAGAAGAGCACCACATGTGATTTCGGTCATTCACCACGATAACAAATTGCAAATTATTGCTGAGGTTCTCGGGTAAGCTCAGGATTCGGCAACGGCCCTGACTCAAGCTCTTGGTGGCGTTTTTCACGAGCGGCATTCGATAGTTGGGTAAACGTCTGCATTTCAGCTTTCGCTTCCTCTCCGCGTCCCAGACGCTGTAGTGCTTGTCCCCGCAAATAGTGAATGCCCGGGCTGTCGGGATCGAGCTTGAGGGCTGCGTCGGCCTCGGCCAGCGCGTCGGTGAATTTGTTGTCGCGCTGATACACTCGGGCAAGTTGGAAATGAGAGCTGGCAAGCTGCGGATCGAGACGCAGTGCCTTGCGAAACATCTCCTCCGCGTCCCGATCCTGCTGCTGAAGGTAATACACTTCACCCAGTTGATCGTAGTCGTAGGAGACATCCGGCTCGATGGCGATGTCCTTCAGAAACTCCGCTTTGGCGCGCTCGAAATCTTGTTTCTTGAGGTAAGCCATCCCGAGATTGAAGTGGGCGAAGGGAAGTGAAGAATCGCCTTTGGCTGCCAGTTCAAGCTCGCTGATAGCTTCGTCATATTCTTCGCGGTTGAGGTGAGCCTTGCCCATCAGGAGATGAAATTCGGGAGAGTTTTGGCCGATCTCTACCAGGTGACTCAGCGCCCGCTGCTCAACACGTTCGCGCCCGGCTTTGTTGGCTGCGATGCCCAGCACATAGAGATAATTCAACTGGCCCGAAGCCTGCGACCAGAGCGGCTCCAGCGTAGTTGCTGCGTCTCCATAACGTTCAATGAAGAAATAGCAGAGCCCCAGCAAATAGCGTGCCTGGAATGTGTCTGGCACTTCGTTTACCACCGACTCTAACGGAGGAATAGCATCTCGAAAATCGTTTTGCCGATAGTAGACGAGCCCGATGTTGAGCCGTATCCCTGCAATCTGGGGTGCCAGCGCCTCTGCCTTTTGCAGCGTCTCCAACGCCTGCTGCCACTGTTTCCGCCGCATGTAGATCACCCCCAGGTTGGCATACGCGCCTGCGACCTGCGGATTGATCGCAAGCACGCCTCGAAACGCGTGTTCAGCCTGATCCAGATCGCCGGTTTTCAACGCTGCTTCGCCCTGCTGAAAAAGCTGTTGGGGATCGGCATTCGGCGGAGGCGGCGCATGCTGCGGGTGCTGGCTTTGAGTTGGTTGCGTTGTCTGCGCACGGCCCGCCTGCCAGGGAACTAACAACAGGACAGTGAGCAGAAATCGAATAGTTGAGCTTGACACTGGTTGCACTCTCTGCTGTAGTGTCCGCCAGCAGCCGCACGAATTCAAGCCACGATGATTCACGGCAATGCAGTCGAAGGATGAAAAACTCGCGATGAAAGCTGCGACTATCACCATTCGAGACGTGGCGAAGGATAGCGGTTTTTCGTCGACCACGGTTTCGATTGTTCTGAACAATGCGCCATTGGCGCGCTACATTCCGGCCGTCACCAAGAAGCGAATTGAGCAGTCGGCCAAGAAGCTGGGCTACCGTCCCAATCTGTTCGCGCGCTCGCTTCGCAGCAAACGCAGTCACACGGTCGGAGTCATGGTCTTCGACATGACCGACCCTTACTGCACTCTGGTGCTGCGCGGCATCGAGAACACTCTGTATCAATCGTCCTACCTGCCCATTCTGACCGATGTTCACAATGAGCGCAGTCGCTTCGAGCGCTACCTCGAGATGCTGCTCGACCGGCGAGTGGAAGCGCTGATTGTTCTGGCGAACTGGTTATTTGTGGATATCGACGTTCTCGCCGATCTGGAGAAGAGCAGTATTCCGACGGCTATGATTGGACGTGACCTGCGAACTGACTCCGTCAGTTCGGTGATGGTCGACAACGAACTCGGCGCTCATGCCGCGCTCGAACATCTGTACTCGCTCGGGCACCGCAAGATCGCTTTCATCCGCGGGCCCAAGACTCTGGCGGACAGCGCTCCGCGCTGGAAGGGAATCCGATCTTTCGCTAAATCCAGCGGGCTGGAAATGGATTCTCGGCTGATCGTCGACCTGCCCGAATCCCGCGACCCGATTTCAAGTTTTGAGGCGGGCTATAAGTTGACCGAAGACCTGCTTCGGCAGAAACGCCCGTTTACTGCGCTGGTTGCTTTTGACGACATGACCGCGTTTGGGGCGATCCGCGCCTTGGCCAAAAGTGGACTACGGGTTCCGGAGCATTGTTCGGTCATCGGTTTCGACGACATTGCGGCTTCCAGTTTGTATACGCCCTCGCTGACCACGGTGCGTCAGCCCATGGAAGTTATGGGCACGATGGCGGTCAGTCTTATTGTGGACGGAATCAACGCGGTGCAGGAGAAGCGGGAATTCTCGGCCGTACATCGCAAAGTAGCTCCGGAACTGGCAGTGCGAGAGTCAACCCGAAGCCTTTTCTGAGCTTCAGCACAGTTTTTTCGCTTGACTCTGGAGGTAGACCTACAGCACTATTAACACGTTTTAATAAACGGATTTTCGTCATAGTGGTTACGGATCTGGTTCGACTGTGGGCCATAGCTGGGTTTCCGGGCGAGACTTGGCGTAGTTTCGAATTAAGTTTCTAGCATTAGGAGTTGACGATGAAATCCCGTCTCCTGTGGTTTGTTCTTCTCATGTTTTCGTTGTGCTCGTCGGCTGCGCTTTTCGCGCAGGACACGGCGTCCATTACCGGCACTGTCACCGATCCTTCCGGCGCGGCAATTCCTGGCGCTCAAGTCACGCTGATCAGCGGGGAACGCGGCATCGATCGAACCACTACAACGAACGGTAGCGGCGATTATCTGTTCGCTTCGCTTCCGATTGGCTCTTACAATCTCACAGTCAGCGACGCGGGATTCAAGAAATACGATGCCGAAGGTATCATCTTGCGTGTCGCAGAAAAGGCTCGCGTCAACGTCGCGCTGGAGGTGGGCGCCACCAACACCGAAGTGATCGTGCAGGGACAAGAAGTTGCCCAGGTCGAAACTCAATCTTCAGATCTGGGTGGCACGGTTACCGGTAAAGAGATTACTCAACTCGAACTCAACGGACGCAACTTCACGCAGTTAATCACTCTGGTGCCGGGTGTGAGCAACCAAACCGGGCAGGATGAGGCCGGAGTCGGTGTTTCGGGTAACGTTTCCTTTAGCGTCAACGGCGGCCGCACCGAATACAACAATTGGGAAATGGACGGCGGCGATGCCATGGACAATGGCAGCAACACCACGCTCAACGTCTACCCCAGCATTGACGCTATCGCCGAGTTCAAGGTGCTTACTTCCAACTACGGCGCCCAGTACGGCCGAAACGGATCAGGCACGGTTGAAGTTGAAACCAAGTCTGGCACGAGCAAATTCCACGGCGACGTGTACGAATTCGTGCGCAACGACTTTTTCAATGCCACACCCGAGTTTCAGACCGCGCCTCCGGCATACAAGAAGAACGATTTCGGTTTCACCATCGGCGGCCCGGTATACATTCCCAATCACTACAACACAAACAAACAGAAAACCTTTTTCTTCTGGTCGGAGGAGTGGCGCCGTGAGGTTGTGCCGTCATCCGGTTTCTTTAACGTGACTACTGTTCCCACGCTGGCGGAACGAACCGGAAATTTCAGCGATGTGTGTCCAGCGGCTAATTCGGCGGTCAATACTGCGGGGTTTCCAAACTGCCCGGTCGATCCTGCAACCGGCGCCTATTTTCCCAATAACCAGGTGCCGATCACAAATCCCACGGTAGTCAATGGCCTTTTGCCGCTGATCCCAACCCCAAATTTCGGCCCGAACGCTTGGTTTGCGACTCCGTCCCTCCCGACGAACTGGCGCGAAGAACTCTTCCGCATCGATCACAACATCAATGACAAAGTCCGCGCCACTTTTCGCTACATCCACGATTCATGGGACCAGGACTATCCCGTGCCGTTGTGGACGAGCGGCACCAGTTTTCCAACCGTTCAAACCAACTTTAATGGCCCCGGTGTCAGCATGGTCGCAAGGGTCACCGCTACGGCTTCGCCAACGCTGTTGAACGAATTCGTCGCCAGCTACACCACCGACCACATCACTACGAGCCTCATCGGGCCCTGGCAGCGGCCCGCCGGGTTCCCCCCGATTGGAATTTATAACAACGGTTTCGATGGCAAAGTGCCCGGCATCAGTCTAACCGGCGGCCAATACAATTTCGCAGAGGATCCAGGCTACGTTCCGAACGGCCCGCTCAACTCCAATCCGACGTTCACATTCCGGGACAACATCACGAAAAGCGTCGGCGCGCACAACATTCAGGCCGGCATCTACGTCGTTAGCGCCCACAAGAATGAAATCCCGCAGCCAAGCTATGGCGTGAACGGCTTCTTGCAGTTTAATACCGCTAACCCAGTCACGACCGGGAACGCATTCGCTGACATGCTCATGGGAAGCATCGCTACTTTCACCCAGGAACAAGCCGCGCTGAAAATGCACGAGCAATACCACATCTTTGAGCCTTTTGTGCAGGATGATTGGCGGGCCACGCCGCGCCTGACGTTGAACGTTGGGCTACGCATGAGCTTCTTCGGAACCTATTCGGAAAAGAACAATCTGGCCTGGAATTTCGATCCTGCACGCTACGTTCCCGGCGCAAGCAGCGTGGACCCCGCCACGGGCCTGGTCGTCGGCAATCCCTTCAACGGATGGGTAGACTGCGGCGTTACCCCCGGAGTGCCCAAGGGCTGCATGGCCAATCATTGGTGGAATCCCGCTCCTCGCCTTGGCTTTGCCTATGATCCCTTTGGCAATGGGAAATGGGCGATTCGCGGCGGTTACGGCATCTTCTTCGAGCACACCAATGGCAATGAAAGCAACACCGAGTCGCTTGAGCAGTACAACATCAACACGCAGACCAGCAGTGTTGTGAATGTCGCGGGATATGCGAACCTCAATCCCGGTCTCCTCGGAGGTGGCACGACGCCGCTCTCGTTTGTGTCGATTCCGAGCAAAGCCACCTGGCCTTACATGCAGCAGTGGCATCTCGACGTGCAGCACGATATCGGCAAGAACACGGTTGCGACTCTGGCCTACGTGGGCAGTGGCGGAGTGCACCTGACTCGTTCGTATGAATACAACCAGATGCATTCGGTTGTGCCGAGCCAGAATCCTTATGCGCGCGGCCAGGTAATCAACACTTCCTTCGACTGCAGTTGGGGTCCGAACAGCAGCCAGCCTAATGTTGTTGTCGACGCTTACGGTGTTCCCACAAACGCGGTAACTTCATACGGTGCGCCGATCCCTTACACTCCTCCCACGACGGCCGGAGGCCTCCCATCTGGTCCAGCGGTCAATCTTTTTGTGGCTTGCGGCAACAACGCCAATTTTTTCCTCCCCTATGCAGGGATCGGATCCATCACCCGCAAGGATCAGACCGGATCCTCGAACTACAACGCGCTGCAGGCTTCTTTGCGCCACAGTATTGGCGGCCTGCAATTGAACGCCGCTTACACCTATAGCCACTCGATTGACGACTCTTCTGACTACAACGACTCAGGATTCGTCGACGCCTACGCCCTGAACGCCTATCGCGCAAGTTCCAACTTCGATGAACGGCACATCATCAACATTGGTTACGTTTACGATTTGCCTTTCCTGAAGGGCAAGACCCTCACTGACAAGCTTTTGGGGGGATGGCAATGGTCTGGCATCACGGATATCGAAAGTGGAACGCCGTTTAGTATTTATAACGCGGGCGGAGGAAATATTCCCAGCGACAACGCGGGAGTTTCCAACACCTTTGCGACTGCAGCTTCTTATCCGGATCTCGTCGGCAATCCAAGCGTTGGGATACCGGCTCTTCCGCCCGGTAACCCACCGCTGCTTTATAACCCGGCCGCGTTCGTCGCTCCCACCGGGCTCACGTTCGGCACTGCCGGAAGAAATATCCTGCGCAATCCCTGGCGAACCAACTTCGATATGGCATTGCTGAAACACTTCGCGGTCACGGAATCAAAATATTTCGAGTTCCGCGCGGAAGCCTTCAACGTCTTTAACCACAGGGAGTATTCCTGGCTGGGCGGGGATGCTGGTTCTGCCGCAGACAACGCCAATGGCACCGGAATCACCACCGCAAACTCCATCGGTTGCTACGGCGGAGCGAACAATTCAGCTGGCGATCCAACCTGTGCCGGAAGCGGACTGCTTCAGCCGAATTCCGCGCACAATCCACGCATCCTGCAGTTGGCGCTGAAGTTTATTTTCTGAGCGAGCATGCAAGGCACTCCTCCGACCTGGCCTCCCTTGAGGCCAGGACTTTTTTGGTTTTACCCGGCGTGCGCGTGTTGAGGAGAGTTCACAACCGTGAGCGCCTGTTCAAGGTCGGCGATCAAATCATCTGCATTTTCGATTCCCACCGATAGCCGGATTAACTGCTCAGTTACGCCCATCTTCTGCCGTTGTTCGGCTGAAATCATGGCATGCGATGTCAGCACGGGAATAGACACCAGCGAATCCACTCCGCCGAGACTGGGCGCCAAGGTGAAGAGGCGCAGCGATTCGGTGAGCCGCCGTGCATCACCACCCGAGCCTTCGACTTCGAAGCTCACCATTCCACCGCCACCGCGCATTTGCTCCATTGCAACCGCTCGTTGCGGATGGCCCTCGAGAAACGGGTAGTGAACCCGTCGCACTTTGGAGTGCTGAGCCAGGTACTGCGCGACGCGTAGGGCGTTGTCATTCTGTCGCTGCACCCGAACTGCGAGGGTCTTGATACCACGCAGCAGCAGCCAGGCAGCGTGCGGATCCATGACTGCGCCGAGCGTCGTGCGGGTTTCATGAATCTTCTCTATCAAATCCTTGCGGCCGGCAATAATGCCAGCCATTAGATCGGAGTGTCCGCCGAAATACTTCGTGCCAGAATGCATGACCAGATCGATGCCAAACTCAAAAGGGCGTTGGTTGATCGGCGTGGCGAAGGTGCTATCGATCATACTGATGAGCTTATGTTTTTTCGCAAGCGCAGCGGCCTTGACTAAATCAACGATACGCACCGTTGGATTGGTCGGAGACTCCAGATAGAGCAGCTTCGTATTCGGTCGAATGGCCTGCGCGTGTTGCTCGTATTCGGTTGTATCGACGAATGTGGTTTCAATTCCGAGCTTGGGCAGCCACTGACCGAAGAACTTTCCGGCGCCGCCGTAGATGTCTCGTTGCGCCACAATGTGATCACCGCTTTTCACCAGCGCCAGAATCGAAGTCGTAATCGCGTTCATGCCGGACGCAAACAGCAAGGCGGCGTCAGCCCGTTCTAGCTCGGCGATTCTCAACTCAACTACGGTGTTCGTCGGGTTGCCGTAGCGCGTGTAAAACATGTCCGTCGGAGTCACGCGCAACTGTTCGTCGTTGTCCGTAACTTCAAAGGTAGACGTCTGGTAGATCGGCGTAGCTACGGGCCCATGCTTTTTTTTCAGGTCGGCGCCTGCGTGTACGGCCTCAGTTTCCTGGTGGTGCTTGCTTTTCTTCATCACAACTCCATCTGCGAATACCAGATTAAGAGTATCGTTCACCGGCCAAGTGGGCAAGGGAGCCGAAGCCCGGTCCAACAACCGTTGCACCCTTTATAATTCCAATCTCATGGATACAGGCCTGAAAAACCGGGTAGCGATTGTTGCCGCTTCCAGCCAGGGGATTGGCCGCGCAACGGCGGAAGCTCTGGCTGCCGAGGGATGCCGAGTTGCGATGTGTGCGCGCAATGCCCAAACTTTGCATGCCGCCGCAGAGGGCATTGAGAAACAATACAGCGCCGAAGTGTTCGCCCAGGCTCTGGATGTAACTGACGCGGAGGCGGTGCACCGGTTCGTCGAAGAAGTGGCGTCGAAATTTGGCAGCGTCGACATCTGTGTGACCAACGCTGGAGGCCCGCCGGCAAAAGGGTTTCTCGCTGCCAGCGTTGAAGAATGGCGAAAAGCCGTCGACGCCAACTTTCTCAGCACGGTCTATTTTGCCCGCGAAGTGATTCCTCACATGCAACGCAAGCATTGGGGACGCATCATTACAATCACCTCCATTACGACTAAACAGCCAGTGCCAGACCTTGTCCTATCCAATGCAGTTCGCGCCGCGGTTGTAGGCTTGGTGAAAAGTCTCGCGAACGAGTTCGGCAAAGATGGCATACTCGTAAACAACGTTGGGCCGGGCTACACTGCAACCGATCGGCTAAAAGAATTGGCTAAGACTCGGTCAGGAGCTACGGGCAAGAGCGAAAAAGAGATCTTTGAAGGATGGAGCGCGGACGCACCGCTGAAGCGGCTGGGGGAACCTCGCGAGGTTGCGGACGCGATCGTATGGCTGGCCTCTGAGCGCGCTTCGTATGTGACGGGACAGACCGTGCTCGTGGATGGCGGCCTGTATAAAGGCTTGTAAGCGGAGATGGACTTGGCCAGTCCGGACGGACGTGGATGGCCACGCTCCACTCGCAAGAAGAATTACGGAAAGGCAAACCATGCGACTGCTAGCTTCACGAATGGCAGTGATGACGGGCGAGGGCGCGCTGTCCGTTTATGCACGCGCCAAAGAACTGGAACGTGAAGGCCGCTCGATTATCCATCTCGAACTCGGCGAGCCCGACTTCCATCCCTCCGCTTCGGTAAATGACGCGCTCAAACGTGCTGTAGACGATGGCAAGGACCGTTACTGCGCGGTCGCCGGCGTTCTACCCCTGCGTGAGGCAATCGCTTCCTATCTTCATGACACTCGCAACCTCGAAGTCACTGCAGACAACCTTGTGATCGCTCCGGGCTGCAAAATCGCGCTCTTCATGGCAATGATGGCGCTCATTGATCCAGGGGACGAGGTGTTGTATCCCGACCCGGGGTTTCCTGGGTACTCGTCCATTACGCTCGGGCTCGGCGGCGTTCCTGTTCCCTTCGAACTTTCCGAACGCAACTACTTCCAACCAGATCCGGAACAAATTGCAGCAAAGATTTCCCCTCGCACAAAAATCTTGATCGCGAACTCCCCGGGCAATCCAACTGGTACCGTCTACACCGACAAAGTGCAGCGACGATTGGCCGATCTCGCCGTGAAGCATGACCTGCTCGTGCTGTCTGACGAAATCTATGCCCGAGTTATTTACGGCGGTCAGTATGTCTCGCTTATGCACTATCCGGGAATGGAGGAACGCACCCTGATCATCGACGGCTTCTCCAAGAGTTTTGCGATGACCGGCTGGCGGCTGGGATATACCGTCGCCCCGCCGCGCATTGTGCCGGCGTTGAACATGCTGGCAGTCAATAGCTATACCTGCGTCGCGGAGTTCAGCCAGTACGCGGCCATCGAAGCACTCAAGGATCGCGAGGGCACAACTCCTCGCATGGTTCACGAGTTCACTAAACGGCGCGAGCAGTTCATCCGCGACCTGAATCGTGTTCCCGGATTTCGATGCTCGCCGCCGGATGGCGCATTCTACGCGTGGGTGAATATTTCAGACACAGGAATGGGCGCGGAAGAACTCTGCCGTATTCTGCTCGAAGAGGCGGGTGTCGCGGCCATCCCTGGCGCGGCTTTCGGGGATGCGGGCACTGATTTCATCCGCTTCTCATTTGCATCTTCAACCGCGACCTTGCAGGGGGCCGTAGAACGGATTCTGCGGGTTTCCACTTCTTGGCAAGGTACTGTCGCCACGCGATGAAAAACTTTCAGCACGATATTGGTTGCTCAATAAAGTCAGAACGAGACCTCATGAGGCGAATGCCCGAGCTGGTTTTGATTGCGATTTGTGGAATCTCGATCTTCGCAGCCGCCCAGGCGCGCCCTCTGCCCGGACCGGACGTGCAGCAGACCTATCAACGATTGCTGCCTCAAATCGAAAAGATTCCCATCTTCGATCATCATGCGCATCCTGGCTACTCCGACGATGCCGACGTCGATGCTATGGCCGCGCCGCCCGGAATTTACGCGCTGCGTATTCGTGACACGAATCCGGAACTCATTGTGGCCGCGAAGGCCCTCTTCGGATACCCCTACGACGACCTCTCGCCTGAGCACGGCAAATGGCTGATCCAGAAAAAAGCCCAGCTCAAGAAGGAAAAGGGAATTGCGTATTTTTCTGACATCCTCGACAAACTGAACATTGAGCAAGGAGTTGCGAACCGCGCGATGATGGCCGACTATCTGGATCCCAAAAGGTTTGTCTGGGTATTCTTTGTGGATTCATTCATGTGGCCGTTCGACAATCAGCGGGAACGCTCCCGTAACGCTGACGAAGAGGTTTACATCCCACTGCAGGAGAAAATGTTGCATCGCTGGATGCAACAGGAAGGCCTCAGCAAGTTGCCTGGGGATTTTGGCGAGTATCTGAAATTTGTCAGTCGTACCCTCGAAGACAATCAGAAGAGGGGCGGCATCGCCATGAAGTTTGAAGTCGCCTATTTCCGCTCGACCAAGTTCAGCGATCCAGCGCGTGAAGACGCGCAAGATATTTACGAGCGCTTTGTCTCCGGCGGAATCCCTAGCCCCGACGAATACCGCACGTTTCAGGATTACATTTTCCGCTACCTGATTCGAGAAGGTGGCAGGCTTCATCTTCCGGTCCACATCCATTCGGCGGTTGGCCCTGGCGATTACTTCAACCTCACCGAAAGCAATATCATGAACCTGGAAAATGTTCTCCGCGATCCCCGCTACTCGAATGTGACGTTTGTCATGCTCCACGGCGGATATCCGTATGATCGTCAAGCCATCTGGTTGGCTGCCGCGAAAAACGTTTACCTGGATACGTCGCAAACCGAATTTCTGCTCTACCCCTCAGAGTTCAAAAACCTGCTCAAGCTTTGGCTGGAGACATTCCCCGAGAAAATTACCTTCGGGAGCGATGCATTCCCCTACAACGACGTGATGGGCGCCGAGGAGAGTTATTGGCTGGGAGTGCAATCGTCGCGAACGGCACTGGCCGCCGCGTTGGCGGAGATGATTTCGATGGGCGAAGTCAACGAGGCGCAGGCGCTGCAGATGGCCCACGGTTATTTGCATGACAATGCAGTCGGACTTTATCCCGGAAAGGTGCACTAATGGCAAAGGCAAAGAAAGCAAAGCGGGCAACCCAGAAAAAGAATGCGCGAAGTGCGTCGACGAAAAGACCTACCAAGGCTGAGCTGAAGCATATCCCGTGGAGTTCAATCGATCTTGAAGACTTGAATCCCTTGCTGCAACGCCAGTTCGTGGTAGGACAAAACATCATGGTCGCGCGTGTGCTTCTGAAAAAAGGATGCATCGTGCCGGAACACAGCCACCACAACGAGCAAGTTACCTATATTCTGGAGGGGGCGCTCAAGTTTTGGATCGATGGCAAAGAAATCGTAGTGAATGCCGGGGAGGTTCTGACTATTCCTCCGCATATGCCGCACAAAGCGGAAGCCGTCGCGGACACGGTCGATCTCGACATATTCAATCCGCCTCGCGCCGACTGGATCAACAAAACGGATCAATACTTGCGCGGTGGAAAGTAGATTTGCGCTGGTCAATCTCCCGCTGGCCCCAATCCGGATGACCTATCAAAGCCCATCAAAGTCGAATTCTGTCCAAGCATCGCAACTAAGATGTATCGGCTGCGGCAGGGTATTCGAAAAAGCACAGCAAAATTTCCGCTGCGCCAGTTGCGGCGATCTATTGGAGATCGTCTATTCCGATTGGAACACGCGCGACGCAAAACGACTCGATGCCGCTAAACTCAAAGCGCTCTGGCGCCAACGCCGCACCTCAGGACTCCCAACCGATGAAAGCGGCGTCTGGCGTTTTCGTGAATTGCTGCCGAGCTTCGACGAAAAAGACGTCATCAGCCTGCGCGAAGGAAATGCTCCGCTCTACGAAATGTCTGGCTGCGCCCGGGTTGCAGGATTGCCGCAAGTTTACGCCAAGCATCAGGGCATGAATCCCACAGGATCATTCAAGGACACAGGAATGACTGTAGCCGCATCGGTCGCGCGGCGGGAGGGATTTCGATGGGTAGCCTGCGCCTCCACCGGGAACACCTCCGCTTCGATGGCGGCATATGCTGCGCGTGGGGGAATGCGTAGTTTAGTGCTCATCCCGGAAGGTAAGGTTTCGTGGGGTAAGCTTTCGCAGGCGCTCGATTACGGCGCCGTGACCTGCCAGTTGAAAACCGATTTCGACGGCTGTATGCGGGTACTGAACGAGGTCGTCCAGCGGATGCCGGTTTATCTGTTGAACTCGGTAAATCCATATCGTCTCGAAGGGCAAAAGACGGCGGCAATCGAACTGATGGAACAGCTTGATTGGCAACCGCCGGATCACATCATTGTTCCCGGCGGGAACCTGGGGAACTCCTCGGCGCTGGGAAAAGCGTTCATTGAGATGCGGCAGCTAGGGCTGATCTCGAGGTTGCCGAGAGTTTCGATCATTCAGGCGGCCGGAGCCAATCCGCTGGTGCGGACCATACGGGAAAATGGCGGAAGGGAACTGGTTTCCGTACAGGCCGAAACTGCCGCCAGCGCCATTCGCATCGGAAATCCTGCATCGTGGAAAAAGGCAGTCAGGGTATTGCAAGCAACCAGTGGCACGGTCGAAGAGGTCAGCGAAGTGGAGATCGCTCTGGCCAAAGCCGAAATTGGTGCCGACGGAATTGGCTGCGAACCGGCGTCGGCCGTGACCCTGGCAGGACTCAAAAAGCTGGTTAAGCAAGGCTTCGTTGCGCCGGGAGAAAGCGTGATATTGATTTTGACCGGGCACCTGCTGAAGGATCCGGAGTTCACCTTAAAGTTTCACCGCGGCGATCTGTTCTCTGGCACCGGGAGCGAGGAAGAAGTTAGCATTCTCAGGCCTCAACAACGCGCGTCCATCGTGCTGGATGCAACCGTGGACGCAGTCCTTCAAACCTTGAAAGCAGCAGACGACCAGCTAGAATTATGACTGAGCGCACCAGAAAGAAGCGGCTTAAACCGCGGTCCGTTGAGATTGTCCTTCCCGCGACTTCTGCGAATCTTGGTCCGGCGTTCGACGCAGCAGCGCTTGCCCTCTCGATGTTTCTTAAAGTCGGGGCGAGTTCCGCGGATGAATTCTCTATCGTGGCGCGAGGCCGTGACCGTGAGATTTGCGCGCAGATCGAAAACAATCTTATTCTGACGACTTACCGCGAGGTGCTGCAAGAGGAAGAAAAGCCGGTGCAGCCCATCGCGCTCCGCATTGACAACCAGATTCCTATCGGCAAAGGATGTGGATCCTCGGCGGCCGCGCGGCTGGCTGGGATCGCCTTGGCGGTGCGCTTCGGTCGCTTGCGCTGGAGCGATAACCGAATCGTGTACGAGGCAGCGCGGCGCGAGCACCATCCCGATAACGCCGCTGCCTGTTGGATGGGCGGGTTAGCAATTGCACGAATCTCCGCAAATGGCGAAATGCAGATTGCGCATGTAAAACCAAAAGGGAAGTGGCCGCTGTTGCTCGCTGTGCCCAACGAGAGCCTCTCGACCGAGGACGCGCGCAGGGTTCTGCCCAATCAATATTCCCGGCCTGACGTCGTGGCCAACATCCAGAATTCTATGCTGCTATTGACTGCCTTTTTCCAAGGGCGGAAGGATCTGCTCACTTCTGCGCTGGAGGATCGCATCCACCAGCCCTATCGCTCATCGTTGTGCCCACTGCTGCCCGCCCTGCAGAAGCTCAACGGGACGCGCGGGATATTAGGAAGTGTTTTGAGCGGAGCCGGACCTTCAGTATTAATCTTTCTCGACCCAAGATCGAGCGCGGACCACGTTAGAAAACAGGTGCGCGAACACCTGCGAGCGGAGGGATTCCAGCCGGAATTAATCAACACCGAGATTACCGCCTGCGGGGTCAGCCAGGTTAGCCGCTTGGCGTTCCGGTGAGGCGATGCGCGGCTCTCAATGTCGCGTATTTTCGTCGCTGCCGGAGGGGTGAGAGCTGGACACGATGCTGGATAAGTGCTGCCGGAAACTCAAATAAGGCTCGCGGGCGAACCGGTCTGGATAGGAACTGACTGCTCGAAGAAAACTGTCTATTTCCCGTTGGACTTCACACTCACGCTCGGCGTCCGAACCGAGCAAATCTGTCGCGTGTTGCTTCTTGGTCTTCATCTACTTCTCCTGCCATCGGACCGGCTCGGTAGCCTGCCCGCACAATCGCGGCGCGACGCACACGACTATCACGAAGGTCTTAACTTGCATCGCAAACGCTTTTACTCAAAAGGGGAACCTGAGACTATTTCCCATTCTTCGATGTGTAAATAGCACTTTCGTGCTACAGGGGATTCCCAACAGCCGGAATAGAAAAGACCGGGCGGGCGCCCGGTCCAATCGAGTCAGTCTTCGATTCTGCAATCTAGCGGCTAGCCGGAGGAACGATGCCATTCATGCGCAGGTACACCACCATCTGCCCGTAGTGGTCGAAGCAATGTCCCACGATTAGAGTTGCCATCCCCAGGCGTGTGGCCGTGCCCTCGCCGAAGGGATTCTTGATGGGACTCAGCAGATTACCCTCATTAATCGTGCCCACCGCCTTGTGGAAATACGCGTACGAGCCTTTGAGAAAATTCATGATGTCTGCTTTGGTCTTCATCGAATCCGGTCCGTTTTCGCCACCCACGTCGACCGGCGGCTTCTCTTCAAGAATGGCCGCTCCAACTATGTAATTGACGGCCGCAACGTGCTTCACCTGCTGAGCAAAAGTCCGCACGCCTTTGAATTCGCCGTCGGCAGGGGCAAATGCATACTTGTCCTCGGGCATGGCATCGGCAGCCGAGACAAATTCCTGCTCCACCCCAGCTACTCTTCGATCCAGCACTTGAGCGACCGTGGGATGCTCCACAGCTTTAGTGTTCTGGCCAAGAGCGAAACCGCTAGCAGCCAGCAAAAGCAGACAGGCGAACAGCCATTTCATTTTTGTCATGAGGTTCTCCTTGAAAGCGAATGTCTGAATTGTGGAAATATAGTGCTTGAATTAATCCCGCACAACAGACGGTGCGTATTGTAATTCCTGCGAGGTCAGGGGATAGCGTCGCACACTTACTAGTCCAGCCACAAGCGCGATTGCCGACCACAGAAACGCCGTTGGAATTCCAACGCGGCTGGCCAGAGCCCCCCAGAGCGCGCTGCCGATCGCCATCCCTCCTTGCAGCACCAGCAGGTACAACGAAAGAGCGCGCGCCCGCAGAAACGAAGGAGACATTGTCTGTGCCGCGACGTTGAGACAAGCCAGAATTCCGATCCAAGCGGTTCCGCTGGTGAACAAGACCAACTCCAGCCAGCCGAACGCGTGCACTCGTCCCGCGGCAAATGTCATGGCGGAGAAAACCAGAATCGCGATCGTTACAACCGCGTCCACCGAAAGCGTACTCCGCAATCGCGGCAATACCGCTGCGCCTGCCAATGCGCCCAGCCCGAATGAGCCGAGCAGCAAGCCGTAGCCGGTCGCTCCGTGCGGGCGGGCAACGATCGGGAGCAGCGCCAGCAGAGAACTTGCGCCCAAACTAAAAGCCCCGGTGCGAATGAGCACACAACGCACGAGCGGAGCTCCGCGCACATAACGCAGGCCGGTGAGAATGGCGTCGGAGACTCGGCCGGTTTCGACATCTTCAAAGCGGGGACGCTTCCAACGATATAGAAAAAAGATTACCCCGAAGAACGAAGCCGCATTCAACAGGAAAGCCACGCCGGAGCCAGCGATGGCAATTACCATCCCGCCAAGTGCCGGACCCACCGCGCGAGCGACGTTGAATCCCACCGAGTTCAAAGCCACTGCAGGCGCATGCTGCGCGGAAGAAACGATTTCCGGCGTGATGGCCTGCCATGCAGGATCGTTCATTACCGCGCCCAGGCCCAGCACAAATGTGAACCCAAGCAAAATCCAGGGCGTGACATTTCCCAACAGCGTGAAAATGCCCAGCAGCGCCGCGGCCGCTACCATCCAGCCCTGGGTGATCAGCAGGAAGCGGCGTCGATCCACCATGTCCGCAAGTGCACCTGCCGGCAAGATGACCAGAAAAACCGGAAGCGTTGTCGCCGCCTGCACCAAGCCCACCATGAACGGAGACATTGTGAGCTGCGTCATCAGCCAGCCCGAGCCGACGTTCTGCATCCAGGTCCCGGTGTACGAAATTACCGCCGCAACCCAGAGTGAACGAAAAAGAGGCTCGCCCAATGGAGCCCAAGCCGAACCGTTCGCAGTTCTTGGCAACATCGGCGTGTTGACCATGTCGGCCATGCTAGTTGCCTGCAATCTTGGTTGCGGGTGCGTACTCTCCAAACGGCCACTCCCCGTGACGCCAGGCGCGCAGGAGATAAATGATTACGCCGCTAATCAGGATCAGAAGGGCATAGCGAATCTGGGTGAGCGAGTTCGTTCGCGAAATCAGTACGAACACAAATCCAACCGATGCGGCCAACGCGGGTAGCGGGTAAAGCCACATGCGGAACGGCCGTGGTAGGTCGGGCCGGCGGATGCGCAAAACAATCAAGCCGACCGCTTGCAACAGAAACTGCAGCATAATGCGGATGACCACGAGCCCTGCGATTACATCCGCCAGCGATAGAAAACAAAACAGGGCCGCGCCCGCAGCCAGCGCGAGCAAAGACACGTACGGAAACCGTCCCTCCGTATGCAAACGGGCGAAGGCTTTGAAATAGTTTCCATCAAGCGCGGCCGCGTAGGGTACGCGCGAGTATCCCAGCATCACCGAAAAAACCGAGGCGAATGCCGTCCACATGACCAGTCCAGTGGCAAGATTCGCAGCCCACGGCCCATAAATCTTTCGCATGAAAATAGACACAACATACAGACCGCGATTGTCTTGACCAACTTGCATCTCCTGCCACGGCACTACGCCCAGGATGCTGATGTTCATCACCACGTATAGACATGCCACTAGAAAAATGGATAGCAGTATCGCGCGAGGAATCGTTTTCCCCGGTTCCTTCACTTCGTCGCCGAGGAATGCGACGTTGCCATATCCCCAATAATCGTAGGTAGCGATCAGCATGGCCGAGCCCAGTCCCAGAAAGAAATTGTGAGATAGGGTGAACGCGCCCGGCGGAAAACTGAAAGCTCGCGAAGCATCGAAGTGGCTGAGTCCCGCAACGATGATCCATGACATGGTTCCGATCACCCCGGCCAGGAGCAGCTTCGAGATCCATCCAATGCTTGTGATCTTGCGATATAGAAGCAGCGCCGCCAGAGCAACTGTGCCGATCGCCACAAAGGTTGCTCCTGAAACCAGCCAGTGTAGTTGTAACCTTCCCAGCAGCGGCAAGGGCAAGCTCCAATGGCGAGCGACATATTGCGTTTCCAGCCTGGGCCAGAAATAGGACGCGTATCCTGCAAGGCCAATCGATCCCGAGGCGATAATGAGCGGCGCACTGAAAGAAAGTTGCCAGACAAAGAGAAACGAAATCAACCGGCCAAGGCCTTTGGGACCGTAGATCTCGCGCAAATAATAATAAGAACCGCCCGACTGCGGCATGGCTGCACCCAGTTCCGCCCAAACCAGGCCATCGCACATGGCAAAGATCGCGCCCAGAATCCAGCCCAGCATCGCCTGCGGCCCGCCCATTGCGCTCACGATCAGCGGGATGGTGATGAACGGTCCCACGCCGATCATGTCGATCATATTGAGCGCGGTCGCGCTACCTAGTCCCACGCCGCGAATCAGCTGCGGAGAATTCTGGCCGGACTGAGATGCAGGCTGCATTCGACGAACAACAGAGAACTGCGAACAGAAAACTGTGAACTGGGGTTATTGAACGGATTGCTTCTCATGTCCCGCACTCAACAAGTTCACATAAAGCCGGATCGCTCCCGGCACTCCCGCCGGTAACTGGCGAAAGAAAGCGTATCCCGTGTAGATATATGTTCCCTTGCCGTATTGCGCGCGCAACAAGCCGCCCTTTTGCGGCGGCTCTCCGGGATCGTGGCAAGCCAGCAGCGGCTTGAAATTGCTGTCCCACTGATCCATGAAATACAACCCGCGCTCCTGCACCCATCCGTCGAAGTCGTGCTGCGTGATCTGGTTGGGGAAGTGAAAGATGCCATCGTCCGGAGCCAGAATCTCTACCGGAGCCTCTTCGACCGAAACCCTTGCTCGGCTGAGTTGCGCGGGATAAGGCGTAAATTTCCCTTTGTTGAAATCGGCGACGCCCGTGTTGTATTGCGCGACCAATGTCCCACCGTTGTAGACGAAATCGAGCAGCTTTTTATTGTTAGCCGCGAGATCCTTTTGAGTATCGTAGGCGCGGATTCCCAGAACAATCGTCTGGTACTGGCTCAGGTCCTCGCTGGCGACTTTGTCGGCCGGAATCATAGAAACCTTCATTCCAAGCTCTCCAAGCACAGCAGGAATATCGTCGCCCGCACCCAGGATGTAGCCGACTTTCAAGTCCTTGGGCGCCTTCACATCGACGATGCTGACCCGCTGCAGCGCGGGCTGATAATAGTAAAAGCTGTCGAGATCCTCCCGAGTCACGAGACTATAACCCTCACTGTAATTCACTCCGCCCGACTCAAAAACCGCTCGGATCGCCGCTCGTCCTTCTTTCAGGCTAGCCGGCGATATTTTGAACTCGACTTCTTGCTTCTCCCCGCGCTTGCGGAACTCCATCGTTATTTGTGTGGGATCGACGCCCCAGCCTGCCGGGGCTTCCAGATGAAGCGTGCCTTTGAGAGCACCCGACAAATTGCTCGAAACTCCAACTTTCACGTGCTTGTCGCCATCGCCTTCCGTCGGAATCACTTGTTGCCCCGGTTCCAGCATGACGGAAAATGCGGGGACGATCGCAAGTGGCTGTGTCCGCTGCTCGCCTTTGTCATCTACGAAAGGCGTTACCACCGGAGTTGAAATCGCCGCCTCGGGTCCGTTTGAACCTCCCAGTTCATGCGTTCCTCCGAAAAGGGTGAGATCGTGCGCCGAGTGATGCGTGTGATACTCGACAGTCGCATGGAAGGGAAGCGGCGGGAACGCCAGGGTGACGTAGCGTTCGTCGTCGATCGTATTGATACTTTCCGTTTCCGGGTCGGTTCGATGCCAATAAGGACGCGTATAAAAATTGCCGTTGGCAGCATCGGTGGGAATTTGCACAACGAAATTCGCATACTGATCCGCGCCCGGGGCGACAGCGAGCACAATTTCTTTGTCGATCTGCTTTGCCCATCCCTGAGGAGCATCGAGCTTTATGCCGTCTAGGACGAGCTTGTACTTTGAGCCATTGTGAAATTTGAACCTCACCAGGAACTTTTGGCCGGGAGAAACGGCGGTGAGCGCATCATTCTCCTTCGGCCAACCCGTCCCCGCACCTGGAGGAGCGACCGTTGCTTCCAGGGAAACGCCCAGCGCAAGGTTTATCGCTTTCTGCGTCTGCTGCTGTTTTTCGCGAAGCCTCTGTAATAAATCCTGCTTAAGCGCCATGGTGATCTCACTGCTGTCCACGCGGCTTACGACAGAATCGAGGTTCTGCAATGCAATGAGCAGCGGTCCCACTGCATCGCTTTTATCTTTTTCGCTTCTTTGAGTTGCAATCTGAACTTGGTTTGCAACCTCTGTCAGTCCCGAACGCAGCCACGGCACCTTCGATTCTTCCGCTCCCAATCGCGATGCTAAACCCGGCAGACTGGTGTCGATCCCGTCAAATAAATCCTGCTCGTGGCCATCTTTGTCGCTTGTAGACGGCAGAACCGAATCCACCAGCTTGTAATATGTGTATCGAGGGCCGTCATCAATAGAGAACGCTCCCACGCCTTGGGAAAGCTGATGCCGTAATCCCTCCACAGCGAACTGGGCGTACGACATGCCCAGACTAGGATTCGGCTCTCCTGTATTCAGCCTGACTGTGTAGTTTTCCGACGGACAAGTCTGGGCCCCAAACCCACATACATTCCCGATGTAAAGTTTCTTCGCCTGCCACGGCAGCAAGCCTTCGTTGATCTGTTCGGGAAACCGCTTTGGATCGGCCGCCGCGCGGAACGCCTCGCGCGTAAGGATAGACGAAGCCTGGTGATGACCATGTCCGTCACGATCGGTGCCTGAAAAGCGGGCGACCAAAACGTCAGGCCGAAAGGTACGAATCACCCGCACCATGTCGCCGAGCGCGATATCGTGACCTTGCCACTTCTGAAATGTTTCATCAGCATTTTTGGAGAAGCCAAAATCCGCGACCCGGGTAAAACGCTGCTGGACCCCGTAATAGCGGTCGGCTCCGAGCAGTTCAAGCGTACGCAAAACCCCAAGGACGTCGAACAAATTACTGCCAACCTTGTTCTGTCCGCCTTCGCCACGATTCAGAGTCAGCAGCAAAACCGTTGCACCCTTCCCACGCGACTCCAGGGTCAACATGCCGCCATCTTCGTCGTCGGGGTGGGCCACGGTTTGCATCAGGCGCGCAGTTGTCCGCAGCCGCAACAGCGTTTCCTGCAAGCCAGCAGCACCAGTATCTTGAGGTAAGGGATCTACAAAACGGGGGGCGGTTGGGTCTGCCGGATGTGGCGTGGTTTGCCAAAGCGCAGCGACGGTCCCCAACAGAATTAAGAATAAAGCCAAAAGAAACTGTATCGACCTGGGCCGAACTCGTCGGTGCCAGACCCCACGGTCATCATCGGTCATAGGTAAAGGATTGTTTTTCTTGCGGACGGGAACCAATATTTTTCCTGATATCGTGTCTTCGTCATTAGATCGAGTAGAAGCAAAAGGGGTAGCGCAACTCTCATTAATAATCCTACCTGATTCACTGCCCCTGCGGGTTACGCACACTTTCCTGGCACTCGTGGGCAGCGGTCAGAACCGCATCGAAATCTTTGCTGCTGCGTAGGTTTGCCAGCAGCGGATCGGACAGCAGAGCCGAGTAGGAGCAATAGTTCTGTTCTACCGCTGCTGTGAGCATATGCAGGGCTATAGCAGGCTTTCCGCAGAATGCCATGATGGTTCCTTCGTAGTACCACGGCTCGGGATCAGGTTCCGCCAACACGGAAGTTTCCGTCTCGGTCGCGATTTTGTCCAACTCCGAGGGGGAGCGCATTCCCAAACATGCCTCGAGCAGATCCCGATGATAGCGGGGATTGTTCGAAACCTTCTTTACGGATTCGCGTGCCTCGGCCAGTTTACCTTCGCGTATAAGAACCGAGAGAATTGCCGAGTTGGCCCACTCCGAGCCGGCATCCAGATCGACAAAGTCCTTTGCGCGTTGCTCCCGACCCAATTCCATGAAAGCCCAGGCGCACGACCGGAACTGATAGTTTCCCGGAGACAACTCGATCGCCGTATCGCACTCGCGTGCCGCTTCATCCTGCATCCCGGCATAGCGGAGCACGAAAGCCAGCGTGAAATGAGCCTGACCGCTCTCCGGACGGCTCTTGACCAGCGCCTGCGCCGCCTCATACGCTTTGGTCAACTCGCCCCGCTCCACGCGGTTAGTAATCAACTGGCCCGCCGCCACGATCCGATTAGGATCAAGCGCGATAGCGCGTTCCGAAGCTTTATTGGAACGCTGGAACATCTCCTCTCCACCATTGGAATAGTCGGCATCATAATAACTGCGAACTCCGAGTTCCTCCCAGGCAGGAGCATAGTTCGGATCCATTTCCACGACGTGCTCCAGCACTGCGATCGCATCTTTGTTTGGGCCGGCATCATGGGGGAGAGCGAGGCTATGCAGATAAAGGTCGTAAGCCTCCTGGTTCTTCGGACGTGTCCCAGTATCGAGGTAATTTCCGGCCGCGCCCAGAGTTGGCAGTAACCCTTGGCGGAGCTGATTGGCAAGCTGCGACTGCAGGGCGAGCAAGTCCTCGCTCGACGCGGTGAAATTCGTCTGCCACAACATTTTGTTACCCTTGGTTTCCGTGGCTTCAAGGGTCACGAGCAGATGGTCCCCTTGCCGCAAGAAATGCCCAGTCAGGACATTGCCAACGTGCAGTTCGCGTCCTACCTTTTGTGGGTCGATGTCCGGACTCGTATATTTGCGCGTGACCCCGGAAGGTCGCACGTCCAACGTCCGGCTGTGGGTCAGCACGTTGGAAATTTCGTCAGCTAATGCAAAACGCAAGTAGTCGACACTGAAGTCGCCATTCAAGTTCTGCAGGGGAAGCACCGCGATCGCATTCGCGCCGGGACTCGCGATCGTGCTGCGGTGCTTGAACCACCAGGTGCCCACGGCGGCCAACACCGCGATCAATAGGCCGGACAACCCGAGCAGCAAATACTTCTGCCACGCATTGGAAGTTTGGAACGCATTCGTGGCCACGCGCAGGGCGGCTTCCCGCGAATTTGTTCTAACCGATCCTGATTCCGTTTGTTTCTTCAGGCGCTGCAGGTCGGTTTTCATCTGGACGGCGCTCGCGTACCGCTTGTCCCGATCCTTTTCCATTGCCTTCCCGATGATGCCTTCGATCTGCGGGGGGAGAGCGGGATTCAGCGTGCGCGGCGCGACCGGCTTCTGATGCAGCATCGCATCCAGCGTGGTGACGACATTCGCTCCCTGAAACGGCTTTTTCCCCGTGGCCATTTCGTAGAGCACGATGCCAAAAGAAAAAAGATCGCTTCGGGGGTCGAGTTCTTCGCTGCGCGCCTGTTCCGGCGACATGTAAACCGCAGTCCCTGGCACGACTCCGACTGCAGTAAGCGAATCCTCGTACGGGGTGTCCTCGGACGCAGCCACGCCCTGGTCGCGGGACAACTTGGCCAACCCAAAGTCCAGAATCTTCACCTGCCCGCTCGTAGTGATGAATAAGTTGGCAGGTTTGATGTCGCGGTGAATGATCCCCTTGGAGTGAAACGCCTCCAGCGCCTCCGCCACCTGCACAGCAATGTCGAGAAGTTCTTCAAATTCCAGCGGTTTCCCGTGGATACGCTGCTTCAGGCTTTCGCCCTCCAGCCTCTCCATCACGATGAAGGGATGGCCGCCGTTATCGTCGATTTCGTGGATGGTGCAGACGTTTGGATGATTCAGTCGGGACGCAGCGCGGGCTTCGCGCTCGAAGCGGTCCAGAGACTTCCGATCACCCAGGAGATTGTCGGGAACGAACTTCAAGGCAACGTGACGGCCGAGGCGCACGTCTTCCGCCTCATAGACAACGCCCATGCCTCCACCGCCGATTTTACCCAGGATGCGATAGTGGGAGACTGTCTGGCCAACCATCGGGCGAACCGCCGTTCGCGGCTATGTTAGGCTGCGCCGAGACTTAGGTCAACCACTGCGTGGGGGTTTACCCATCACTCCGTATAAAACCCAGCCGACGAGCCAACCCATTGCATGTTCTTGTTGTGATCCACGCCCATCATCAACCCACGGCCCATACGAATGATGGTCATGACCGGCAGAAGTTCGTCCAGCCAGATGTACATGATGCGGATTTCGGCCTTGGTCCCGCCCATGGGGGTCTCGATGACCGGCTCAAAGTGCATTCGCTCCTGCAGAATGTATTGTGAGCGTTTCGTCTTTGGGATGTTCGCCAGGTCTTCTTTTGTGGGATTGAGAATGACACCTAATCCGGCGAAGGAAAACAGGGGCTTAACCACGTAGTTTTCCAGATCGTTGGGCAGCGGTTCCACGCGATCAAGAAAAGATGTCTTGGGCACGCAGTCGTGCTTCAGGAAAGGCAGGGAAAACTTGCTCATGCGGAAATACCAGTTGGGATGTCCGGCCCATTCGACATCGAGGTCATCGGTGAAGTTAAAAGAAAGTCTGAGCTTCTTGCGTACCAGTTCATCCACGATGGCCCGGTTGTAAATCCGCCGAATCGGAGTGCGCTGGCCTCCGCGATCATAAAACAGTTCCTTGCCTCTCTTCTCAATCGTGGTTATGTCGACAGTGGGGATGCCAAGCAGTTTTTCTGTGAGCAGAAAATCCGGCAGCGTCTTTTGATGACTGGGATCAATCTCCATCAGAATCACATTCTGCGGATCCTGATCAGCCAGGATGGCGCGCCGCAGCAGCTTCTTGTATCTCTCCCAGTCCAGTCCGCTCAAGAGATACTTCAGGTTTTCGTCGAGTTCAAAGGCCTCCATGTAGATTTGCGAAAGCATGGCCTGATACGCGTAGAGAGAAGGGAAGCCCTGTAACTCAACCAACTTGGATTGCAGCTTGCCTGCCGCGTCGCGCACCAATCCGAAATCCACTTGAATGAACATGGGGTGCGGCGCTTCGCGGGGAACGTTGAAATCAGGAGGAATCGCATCGAACGAGGCTTTCCGGTATTCCAATCCGCCGAGTTGCTGGATCAGCTCTTTGCCATACTGCGACATCTGGTCCAGCAGAGGCTTGGGAAAGAAGCAAGGCGTTTCGGAAACCTGGAACTTGACTGGAGCACCACAGCGTTCTTCCATCAACTTCAGGAAGGCCTGGTATTTCTCCGGCGTGAAATTCGAATTGAACTGCTCTCGCAGCGCAGGAATCATGAGGTACAGGACATGACCGACAATCGTGCCACCCATATTCTACGTTAATGCAGGTGACGCGGCTCCAGCCATCGCACGGGACGTGACTCCCGAGACATCCCTACGGAATCACGCTGAACACCGTTCCGCAGGGGGTGAGAAATTGGCATGTCCCACCACCGCCAGCAGTAGTGCCGAACAGTAGCCCCCCTTTGCCAAGAATTAAGGCACTGAGAGGTTCAAGACCGTCGTCGCCAGCCTCAAACTCGTGGAGCGTGATCTCGCTCCATGATCCTCCGGTAGATAATTTTAGTTCGAAAAGCGTGCCACACCCGCCAATCTCCGCACATACGCCAGACTGTGACCCGCCGGACGCAGCAGTAGCGTAAAACTTGCCAGTACCGTCCGAGACCAGTGCGGCTGCCGGGCAAGCGCCGTCACGACCGCCGCGGAAGCTGTAAAGTAGTTTTTCCTTCCAACCACTCTCCGGGACAGTCGGTCGCTCCAATTCGAACACGGTACCAAAGCCGGAATACGACAGACCGTCGCACTGGGTGGCATTCTCGCTGCCGCCGCCGGTAGTAGTGCCATATAGATTGCCCTTTTGGTCGACAATCAACCCGCCTCGCGGCGTGTTTCCGTCGTTCTGGACAGATCCAAAGTTGTAAAGCGTAGTTTGCGTCCAGGAACTGCCTCTTTTGGATGACGGCGCCAGCTCGAACACCGTGCCGAAACTGGCGGTTTGATCCCCGGCCGTTGTGCCATAAAGATTCCCCTGCAGATCGAAAACTAAGCCGGCGAGCGGGTAGTCGTTTGCTGGGATGAAGCTATACAGGACGGACTCCTTCCACGCGCCGCCCAACCTGGTCGGAGGTGTCAATTCAAACACGGTCCCGCAACCCTGCCCCTTTTGGAAGACTGTGCATGGTCCACCACCACCGAACTCTGTGGTTCCATAAATGTTTCCCGCTTGGTCAAAGACCAGACTCGATACTGGAGTTGCGCCATCGTTGCCGCCAGCGAAACTGTAGAGAGTTAACTTGGTCCACACACCGCCCAGAGTAGTCGGCCGTTTCAATTCGAATACCGTCCCATTGTCGGACTGACCTGCATACGCAGTAGTGCCATAGAGGTTTCCCGCTTTATCGATGGCCAGACTCGCTGCCGGATGGGCAAAAGGACCGAACCTGTAGATGACGCTTTCCCTCCAGCTACCACCTCGAGTGGACGGTGGCCTGAGCTGAATAACGGTTCCGCATCCTGAGTCCGCTTGGCACAACCCGGAATCTCGGCCGCCAGAATAGGTGGTGCCGTACAGATTGCCGTTTTTGTCTGCAACCAATCCGGCGAAGGGGTAGGCTCCGTCGCGTCCTCCCTGGAAGCGATAGGCCACCTGGTATTTTGACGCGGCTGCCCATGCGGTGCCAACGGACATCCAAACGAATATCGCAACTGCCAGCAGTCCGATCAGGTTGAAGCGAGGTTTCAGGCGCTTCATCGAAGTCCTCCGCGAAGCATTGCATTCGCCGAAGAGCAGCCGGGCGGCTTCTGAACCTTCGGACGAGCACCATGATACGTTCAACTCGAAGCCTTGAAAATATCTTTGTGGGGATGCAACGAATTGCACTGTGCGAGCCTGGGCTCAAGGCTTCTGCCACATCACGCTTCGATCAAGAACTTCCCATCGTGCATGATCTGTTCTTCGTCGACCCAAATATCGAACTTTCGGCCTACAACATCGATGTGAGTCGACGAGTACCACTCCGCCCCGGTGTGTGCGCCGTAAGGATTGCCAAACGCGATGTGCACCCCGGGATATTTCTCGTCCTGCAGAATCTCGCCGATTACATCCTTCAATTCAATATTCGTGCCAATCGCGAATTCGCCCACGCGATCGCTATTTTCATCGGTATGAGTGTAGCTCCAGAAATCTTTCTCCAAGTCAGGATTCGTGGAGTGGGCCTCGACCACGCGATTTCCTTTTACCCGAATAGTCAGCGGATGCTCCCGCAAACTGCCGAACTTGGCGCAAAGCCAATCGCCGACGACGCCATCAATGACGAATGTCCCATTGACCTCGCCTGGAGTAGTAAAAACTTCTCCGCCTGGCAGGTTCCCCCATTTGTCCGGGCTAATGATTCCACTGGTCTTCACCCAGCGATAATTTGGATTCAAATCCGCAACCAGGTCGGTTCCCGCCGGCGTTTTGGCTCGGACCTGCTTCGCCTTCCGGACCATGTCGACGACCTTGACGCTGATGCGGTCCACCTTGAGAAAGTCGGCTCGCATTCCCTCCAGCATGATCTGCCGGTTGATGTTCACCATGTGCGCGTGACGAATCCTGCGCCGATTCACCACGTCGGTCATCTGCATGCGTGAACGCAGTTCGTTCGCCTGCGCCTGCACGGCAAAGATACTGACCTGGCTGGTTTCGAGATCGTCAATGATTTCCGCGGGAAGATCGCCCAACGGCCGCTGCGCCAAGTCCTCGAGCACCCACGCTCGGTAAGGAGCACCGACAGCTTCCAATTCACGGACCATACTCGCCGCGATTTCCTTGGTGACCTCGTCGGTGATGACCGTGACCTTCTCTCCCGGTTGCACGCGCAAACAAACTCTTACTGCGTTGCGGGCTCCGGGGGTGAGTTCAGGATCAAATGGAATCGTATTAAAATTGCGGTTGGCTTGACTAACAGGAACGCTCATTACCCTACTTTTCTAGCGGAAGCGATTATCGGAGAATCCGTCAACCCCACTTCCGTCTCTTCGATGATGTAGTCTACAACCTTTTTCAGATCACCGGTCTGCTCGAACACGCGCAACTGGCGGTCCGCCCCGGTTCCCATTTCCAGAATCTCGTGAATGTAATTCAACTCCTCGCGCGAATCCAGTTCATCCACCACGTCGTCAACGAAATCCAAATACTCCAGAATCAACTCGCGGGCTGGGACTTCCTCCTGCTTGCCGAAATCAACCAGCCTTCCTTCTAAGCCGTAACGCGAGGCACGCCACTTGTTCTCCATCACCAGCGCCCGCCGATAGAGGCGGAAGCCTTGATTCGCGGAATGAAGTTTGTACAGCTTTGCGACGGTCGCTTGGATGAGCGCAGCCAGCGCAATGGTCTCATCGACACGCATCGGAATATCGCACACCCGGAACTCCAAAGTATTGAAGAATGGATGCGGCCGAATATCCCACCAGATCTTTTTCGCGTTGTCGATGCAATTGGTCTTGATCAGCAGCTTGATAAAGTTCTCATACTCGCCCCAGCTGGGAAAGTAGTCCGGAATATTCGTGCGAGGAAATTTGTCGAATACCTTGCAGCGGTAGGACTTCAGCCCGGTGTTCATGCCCAGCCAGAACGGTGAATTGGTCGAAAGCGCCAGGATGTGCGGCAGAAAATAACGCGCGTGATTCATCAGTTGGATGGCAATCTCGCGATCCTCAACTCCGATGTGAACGTGCAACCCGAAAATCAGATTGGCGCGCGCCACCAGTTGCATGTCCTCGACAATATTCTTGTAGCGCTCGTCGGGCGTGATCTCCTGCACCCGCCAATCGGCAAAAGGATGGGTCGCGGCCGAGGCCAGGCGCAGCCCATTTTGCTTCGCCAGCGTGACCATATCGTGGCGCAGCTTCTTCACCTCTTCTTTGGCCTCTTTGATATTCGTGCAGACTGAAGTCCCGACCTCCACCACTGCCTGGTGAAGTTCTGCCTTCACCCTTTCCTGCAGGCGCATCCGTCCCTGCTCCATCATTTCCGTGTGGATGTGCGAGCGCAGGTCGCGGGTGACCGGATCGACGGTCTGATATTCCTCTTCGATCCCGATAGTAAAGGTAGGTCGCATCGTCAGCGGGCAGCTCAGTCAAACAGTATAACAATCCGACCCAAACTAAGCCCGATGTTTGTGCTCGGATAAAGCGATGGAGGGATGGCGCTAGACGCCCGTCCAGTGGGGATGGGACGCTCGACCTTAGCTTAAGCTCGAACCCGCTTGCGAGGTGCCGGCTTCGACTCGGGGGCAGCCACCGGCACAGGTCCCGCGAGAAACGCCGCCCAGCGCAACTCTCGCGCCGGATTCTCGTCGCTAAGAGCTTTTTTTACAGCCATTTCCGCAACAGCATTCACTACCCACTCGAAGTTCTCCTGGCCCACGGAGGTGGCCTCCGCATCAGGCGCCGGATTCATAAAGTCGATCGCATAAGGAATTCCATCTTCCACCGCAAACTCGACCGTGTTCAGGTCATACCCCAGGGCACGGCACAAAGTCAGCGCATCCTTCTCCACGCGTTCCAGCAATTTGGCATGGGCCGGAACCGGATTCCGCACGTAACGTTCGTGGAATGGCGCCCGCGGGTCGTAATACATGATCCGCACCTTTTCCTGCCCAACCACGTAGCAACGGAAATATTCCTTGAACTCCACGCCATGCTGCAAGGTCATGCACAAGTCGCCGGTCTGATTGTAGTGATGGAAGAATTCCTCCGGCGAGTGAACCTTGTAAACATGCTTCCAGCCTCCGCCTGAATACGGTTTCAAAAAAGCAGGGAAGCCAACGTACTCAAAAATCTCATCCCAGTTCAGCGGATAAATCAGATTTCGCATCGACTGGTCGGTCGTGCCCTCAGGATGTTTGTTATGTGGCAGGAGAACGGTCGGCGGAATCGCTACGCCCAGCTCGGTCGCCAGCGCATAATTAAAGAACTTATCGTCGGCTGTCCACCAGAACGGATTGTTAACCACGATTGTCCCGTTCAGCACTGCATTCTTCAAGTACGCCCGATAGAAAGGAATGTCCTGCGAAATCCGGTCGACGATCACCCGGTACCCGCTAGGGCCCGCCATCTTCACTCCACCCAGCTTCACGAACTCAGCGGTTACGCCATCGACTTTCATGCTGTTGACTTTCTCCACGAAAGCTGGCGGAAAAGTATTCTCCATCCCAAACAGAATTCCAATCTTCTTCATTAGCAATTCTCCTGTACAGACGTTGCCTGCAACGTCTTGAAACCATTGATAAACACAAGCTTGTCATTCCGAGAAGCGAAGGCGACGAGGAATCTTGGTTCTCCGGGCGGCGCGAAGAACCGAGATCCCTCGCTTTGCTCGGGATGACAAGTACAGGGAGATCGAATTAAGCGATAAGGACTCAACCCTAGAAGTATTTCCCCGCCATCCTCTCCCACAACGGCCAATCATGCTGTGAATGGTCGCCGTACACATCCAGCCAATGTGGCACTGCCTTTTCATTCAGCATCGCCGACATCTTCACATTCTGATCGAGACACATATCCCAGTCTGCTGATCCCAGCACGATCTTCATCTGCCGCCAGTGTGTCAGAAACCAGTCATCATTCATCTTCGGCAGGTAATCGACCGGGCAATTGAAATAGCAATCGTCGTCGTAGTAACCGTCCAAAAACTGGTGAATGTCATATGCCCCGCTCATACTCACACAATGCGTCACGACATCCGGATGCTTCAAGGCAAAGTTCACGGCATGGTAGCCACCAAAGCTGCATCCGGTTACGGCCAATCTCGGGTTTTGATTCTTCCAGCGCAGGAAGGGAAGGAATTCATGCAAAATGTAGCGCTCATATTGCAAATGGCGCAGCACGCGTTGGCGCGGATGAACGCTTTTGTTGTACCAACTCTCAGTGTCTACGGCGTCCGGACAAAACACCTGCAGCTCTCCACTTTCAATCTTCGGCCCTAAGACCCCGATCATGCCGCGGTCTTCGTATTCAAAGAACCTGCCCATGGAGGTCGGGAACACCAGCAGCGGCGACCCGCCGTGTCCGAAGACCAAGGCTTCCATATCGCGATGAAGTTCCTGGCTATAGCCTCGGTGATATTCGCGGTTCATTTGTCGGGCAGAGCGAACGACGAAGTATCTTACCTGATTCCGCTGGTCGTGTGGAGACAGACGGCGCGGACATCCGGGTTTGAGACGTTCCGATCTGCAAAAAGAAAGGCCCGCTTCCCGAGAAGCGGGCCACGGCATAATAGTCCTAAACCTAGCTTCCGTTTTGGCAAACGCCCAACGACTCGCCTTGGAAGGTGAAAAAGTCGTTCACCGAAGTGCTCGCGGGAGCGCCGAAATAAGGCAGAGTCACCAAATCCTGCAGATTGTAGGTAAACCCGTTCAGAGTGTACGGATAGCCGCCATAATTGGCGTTGCCCTCGAGCGGATCTCCCACCTCCAGAATTCCGCACGGCGTGTTGTTGCCGTTGGTGTTGACTACCAGCGGATCGTCCGCCCACTCGCCCGCTTCGTGCGACAGGGCGGAAACATCCTGCGCGAAATCGCCAGGATGATCCACATAAGTCGCGTGCGCGTAAGCCTGCGGATTGCTGACGCTGCCTTCAGAGCTGTGATATCCCCCAATGCAGCATTGCCCGCTTTCTGTGAGGTAAACGTCATAGGTAAGGAAGATGGGGAATGTATTAGGCTGAATCTGGCTGAACTTGCTGATGATGCTCTGCAACTCAGCATCAAACCAGTTGATGTCTACCAGCCCGGCCTTAAATCCAAAGGGCGACCCGGTCGTTCCATAGCGCGAGGGTGGACTCAAAGTTTGTTCCGCCAGCACGGTTGGTCCGCCCAAGAGCAGATGGTAGTTCGAATTGCTCTGTACCGTGCCCCAGAAATTAGCCCGTTGGTAGGCGTCAATATACTGGGTCGTGCCCACGTTAACTCCGCCTTGAACGTAGGTTGTACTCGAGTTGAAGATTGGCGATGTAGTTGTGTTGGTGGTCACCGTCTTTCCGTTCGAGAGCACATGTGACGGGTCATAGGTAGTTTGCGATCCTCTTCGAGGAGTGATCACCACCTTGAGCGGGATGACGTACACCTGAACCGTGGTTGACGTATTTGTGGAGGGCGCAGTGCCGACCATGTTATAGGTGTAGTTCGTTCCCTGATAGTTGAACGAACCATTCCAGGTTTGCAAAGAAGCCGCAGGAACCTTCAGGTCATACCGCAGGCGTGACGGCAACACCACGTACTTTCCCTTCGGCTGTGCCTTAATATCCTGAGCTGAAGCGACACTTGCCAGGCCAATACAAGCCAGCAAGACAACTCCAGCCACTGATCTGAGGCGAGCAAAACGTGTATTCATGGTTTTTCTCCTTAGAAATTAGCTTCGTGGGACCAAATTCTTCTCCACATTTCTCCAAAAAGAATCTCTATCCATGACGAAATGGCCTCGTTGCGACAACGGCAACGATTCTTAATCTGCTTGTTATGGATGTCAATGTTATTTCGCGGTGGGAGCACGGCACCATTTCAAATCAGGACACTTAAGAGATTTTCAACGTGTTTTCGCTGTCCAGTTTTTGGACAGAATTGGGCAGCAAAGCAGTGTAGGCGCGAATACCCGTGTTCGTCCGGCGGTCCACGCTAAATCGGTTCGCAGTTAGAATTATCCTCAGTCCTTGCCTGCATCAAACGGCCGCAAAAAAATCGCAGGCTGAAACTTGAAATAGGCGGGCGCGACGTGGACATTCTTCCCATCCACCGACAACACATTAAACTTCGATCCCAGCCCCTTGGCCGCTTGGTTCAGCTTGTTAGCAGCGAGCGCAGGCCACTTGCCAGTATCCAAGCGGCTGATCAGCGCCCCGAAGGCGACTACGGTCTCCGCTGGAGTAAACTCGCAATGCCCTGCTCGATGCACAAATAGGTCACGCAACAGTGCGCCGTCGTTCTCCCGGTCGACAACATCCTTGTAAGCGGTTTCGTCTTCCACCACTACCAGACCATCGCCCTTGGTATGCAGGGTCAGGACCGGGATGGGAATCTTTCCGTTGAAGATAATATTTTGTTCGAGGTAATTCAGAGCTGATTGCTTGGCTTTGATCCGCGCAGCGTCGCTCAAAGCCTGAAGGTCTGTATCCAGACTCAGACCGGCCTTCTGGTAGAGGGCTTGAACCTCGGCGTAGTCGACGGAATTCTTGAGCTGGGTCCTGTAGTCAATTCCATTGTTCCATGAGCCATTTCCGCCCGCGCGCCCCTCGAGTTCTGCGCGGAGATCGAAAGCAAACGGAAAGTCGATATTGGCAAGCCAAAGGTACTGGTTCTTTTCCTGTGCCGCATAATCGGTGGGAGATGGTTCGGGCGATAGAGGATCGTACCAGCCAGGCGTGTCGTCGAGAGCTGCCGTCAGGGCGATCCGCGCCTTTCCTTGAGCCTTCTCCTGTGCGGCAGAGAGGATCTCTTCGGCGATCGTGACATTCTTCACAGGGTCTTTGATATTTACCAACTGCAATCCCGAGCCCGATCCCAGCAGCACGTCGAAGGCAAAAGCGGAATCCAAAGCCTGGTTCCAGGTGCCAACGCTTCCCGCGACCACTCCGCACATCGGGAGCGCCGCATCAAAGCGTTCAGGATAAAGTTGCACTAAGCCAGCCGTAACCATGCCGCCTAACGAATGTCCCCATGCGATGGTGCGGCTCGGTGTCCCAACCAAAGTCTTGAACGTATCCAGAACTTTTATCTGATCGGGAACCGCCTGCTGAAAGGCCCAGCCCGTTGTAGCGTAAGAGGATCCGCCCAAGGCATAACCGTTGGCTAGAAGGTAGCCGCCTGTGATCGGATCGCCAACATCCTCCGCCGGATTCGACGACCCGGGCACCACATATCCGTGGCTGTACAAAACCAGCGTGCCATTCCACTTCGACGGAACCTGGATCAGGTACTTCGCCCCGTCCGAAAACTTGCCCCGATAGGTTTTTACTCCTGACGCCTGCGCGTCATCAAGAGACAGCCCGAGCAGCACGGCCGAGAATACCACCAGGAAAATTGTCTGCCTGAACATTTTCCGCATGGCCTGCCTCCTGCGCACGAAAATTGCGGGATAGGGAATGAATCGGAGGCAAACTTTATCTTCGATGAGAAGCTTTGTCAACCAGCTTCGAAAGCTGCAGGACTCTGGCTTTGGATGGCGGAAAACTGTGCCGACGCGCAGTCGGCGGGATGATCAAGGCCAGCAGATTCGCTTCTCTACTCGATGCCCAATTGTGTTCTGGCTTCAGGGCTCAAACGATCCGGGGTCCACGGAGGGGTCCACACCACATTCACTGTCGCGGTGCGGATTCCGGGCAATTGCTCCAGCCTGGCCTTCACTTGCTCGCCGATCATGACATGCGACGGGCAGCCCGGAGAAGTGAGCGTCAGATCTACCGAAACATCCTGGCGATCCTCGGCGACGGATTCAAAGCGGACTGCATAAATCAGACCTAGATCCACAATGTTTACGGGAATCTCCGGGTCATAGCACTGTTTCAGAGCGCTTAGAACTTCGCCTTCCGTCACGGCAGCCATGGTCTTCTCCTAGAAATGGGCGTGGACAGAGTGCCGCGCCATATGTAAGTTTACCGCATTGACCCAGAATTTGGAGTGCCAGATTCGAGCAAACATTCGAAACCTTGATTCCGAGGGGTGGTAGTGGCTAGATTCTGGTAAGGTTACGCTTGATGCAGATCAGTTCTGAACTTAAACAAAGGCTTCAACTCGTAATGATTGTGGCGATCCTCGTCTCGGGTTGCCGCCTCGCCTACATCTTGTACCAACGGCATGAGAGCCAGATCGAGGAAGCGAAGAAACAGGCGCCCCCGCTGAATCCCGACTATTACGTGACTCCGAAGAAGCTTTATCCCTACGATCTGAAGTCAGCTCAGCAACTCACCCAGCAGCCCGTTTGGGTTAAGGTCGGTTATGCCTACACATTTTATCCCTACGATCCGCCGCGCCATCGCGTAGACTTCTCGCAGGAAGCCGGCAAGCTCCTGCCAATTGAAAAGCTGCAAATCAAAGAGGTCATCACCGCAGACGCACCCCAATCGCCCGGCGAGCGGCAGGTGATGGCAGTATTCGAAAAAGATGGCAAGAAGTACGCTTTTTCCGTCGGATCAATCAAGGGGATTGACTACAAGTTTTACTCCGATGACATGCTGTTCATTGAGGATCCCCACGAACTCTACAAACACTGGCCAGGCGACATCTGGGACGCAATCGACAAACACCAGGTCAAAGCGGGGATGAGCGAACTGCAGGCAGACTTCTCAATTGGCTTGGGGATTCCAGAAAAATCCGGCGAACCAGGCAATCGCACAGTGAACTATCCGAACGGCGGCAATCCTCTCAGCATCACCTACCACGACAACAAAGCAGTCGAGATCAAACCCGGACCATCTAGCTAGCAGTTAATGTAGGCGCGGGCCTCCACGCCCATGCGGCGCCAGCTTTACTTCACCGCCGGCGAATTCTCGTCCGCCGCTTTCGTCTCATCGGCGTGCATAACTCCATCCTCGTTGGCATAGAACGCGCGATGCTCGGCGTCCACCTGCTTGGGAGTCATCGTCAGTTCGTAGCCATCTTTTCGCGAATGGAAGCTTACGGTGTAATCGCCCCGATCGGTCTGGGTCATGCGCTTGGTAAAAGAGCCAGTATGCACCAGGTCGGCCAAGGTCGGGGCGTACTTATTATTCTTCTTGAAGTACTGCTGCTGCGCCCGGATGACGGTACGCATGTACCCAAGGGCGTTGGCTTCAGATTCCGATCGCGCCGGATCTCCCTTAAACTTTGGCTGATACGTGGTCTGTGCCAGGGAAATCAACGTTCCTGCGACCAGCAACAGCGCAATCCCGCACACTCGTTTCCCGGACCGTAATCGGTAAGGTAACCTCATGAATTTCCGCCTCTTTCTAACGATGTTTGCATGTTACCGCCGTAATTGCAAAACCGTTACCGTGCTTTGCATCAGGGACGGATGCGGATATGCTAAACCATCTACTCGAGTAGGAAAGCTATGAAATCAGCAATGGCCACGAAAGCTGCACCGGTAAAGAAAGCGCCGATCCGTATTGCCGTAGTGGAAAGTGATCCGCTGCGGTTCGTGGGATTTAGGGCCCTGTTCGACAATGAGTCGGATTTCGAGTTGATCTCTGCCTCGCTTCCCGATCTTTCTGCTTTGCAGGGCATTGATCTCGTCCTGCTAGGCAATCGCAATGGCCAGAACTTGTTCGATCTCATGGCCACCATGAAAGCCACGCGCCCCGACCTGCGCATCATTGTGACAGGTTCCGGCATTGATGAAGAGACGATTCTGAAGGCCATAGCCTCAGGCGCCAAGGGCTACGTGGACGAAGCCGCTTCGCCGACTGAGTTTGTGCAGGCCATCCGAGTAGTGAATGAAGGTTCGGTGTGGGCGCCCCGGCGGGTGCTTTCCATGTTCATCGAACGTGTGTCTTCCTCTCCAGGACGCATCTTTCCCGCTGGCCGAGTGACCTTTACCGACCGCGAGAAAGAAGTTCTGGAAATGCTGGTGGCCGGACGCTCTAACAAGGAAATCGGTTCCGCATTGGGTATCGAAGAGCGAACCGTGAAGGCGCACGTCGCCAAGTTAATGCGAAAGGTTGGGGTGCAGAACCGCATTGCGCTTTCGGTTCATGCCATTACGCACAACCTGGTCGCAGCGAAATAAGGCCTTAGCTCTTTCGTAAGCTCCTCTGCCCGTCCCCCGGCAGATGCAAAACTCTCATCTGGGGACGGTCACAATGCAAAACTCTCTCTTGCCAGCCAACGCTTGGCCTTTTGGCTTTGATACACATGCTGTGCTGAAGACTCCCCGCCAGCAGCGGTCGCGGTTGCTCGCAGGTTTTTGCCTGACTCTGGCTATCTGTGCCACTCTTCCAGTCCGTGCCCAGGAAACGGAATCGGTCGGCGATGCGGCCCGCGCCTTCCGTGCCAGGCGCGCAGCGCAAGCTAACCAAGACAACCAGCACCCGGCGCGGCCTCCGCTCTCCGCAACCACCCTGGTGACATGGCAAATCGCTGGAATGGCGATGCCCGACATCTTGAACGAGGTGCAAACCCGTGGAATAACGTTTGTGCCCGACAACACTCAACTGGATCGTCTGAGGGAGGCCCGCGTCGCGCCAGAACTTCTTGCCGCTTTGCCCAATGTGCCTTTGCATCCTGACGCTTCCACTTCCTCGGAGGTTCCGCAGGCTTTGATCGCTGCAGCCCAAGCTTTCAGTGGCAAGGACTACGCCACGGCTCGCCACAGTCTAGAAACCTGTGTTCAGGGGAATCAGGATGCGAACCTCTACGCAGCCGTCGGCAACCTGAATTTCATCAGCGGCGATTTCGCCTCCGCAAAGACCGCTTTCGTCCGCTCCGCAGAATTGGATCCTAACTTTGCCTATGCGCATGTCCGCCTGGCGCAGATTTATTACCGGCTCGAGCAAGGTTCTCAGGTAGCGGACGAGGCAAAACAGGCACTGCGTCTGCAACCTGCCAACGCCGAGGCGCACAAGTACTTGGCCCTGTCCTCCACCATGCAAACGCAGGATTCAGGAGGAGCCGCTGCAGGCGGCGGCAAAGTTGAAGACCTATCCGATCTTGAGGCGGGAAGCAACAAAGAGGCGAAGGATCTGAACAATCAAGGGATCGCTCTAGCTCAACAGAATGAGTGGGCTAAAGCCGAGGCGGCATACAAGCGAGCCATCGAACTGGACCCCAACGTCGCTATGTACTACTACAATCTTGGCAATCTTTACACGAAATGGCGACACCCTCAGCAAGCGCTGGCTGCTCTCAACAAGGCCAAGGCTTTGGCTCCGCGAAATATGGCGGTACGGCAAAACCTCGGCTACACCATGTGCCAATTCAACCTGTTTTCGGATGCCGTGACCGAATTTCGCGAAATGCTTGATATGGATCCACATTGGAACATGGCACGACCCTGCTTGATTAAAGCTCTCGATAGCCTGGGTCGAAAAACCGAAGCGGACCAAGTCGAGAGGGACTACAAGCTCTACAAGTCCAGCGACGACTCCGGTGACAGCGAGGACGGCAACAGCAACCAGGACGAGAGCGGCGTGAAATTGTGAAGCAGCGCCTTTCGCAAGCGGGCTCGTTCTTGGTTACCAAAGTACAATGACCCTCGTAATCTTGTCCGCCTTCTGCGCCTATCGCATACTCGATTCACCTACCACAGAACCTGGGAGACGGGGTTGGGAGCGGAGATTAGGGTCACCGTTGCCAACCCCGCATTTTTTGGTACGTGCCTGAATCAGCAATAGCCTGGTCCATTCGCTCCGCAGAGGCCTTTTCTAACCTCAAGAATCCTTTAGAATCAATTGAAACTGGTTTCCACGAATCCCTATTTAGCAAAGCTGACGCCGGCAAAATGGGCCAATGATGCCAGCAAGCAAAGCAAGCCGTCCCTCGACCGACGTCAGCTCAACGCATTGGTTGTTTGACGTAGCTTTTTACCGGTGCTACCGTCACCCTTTCCCCCAACATGCGTCAGCGCATCGAGTACGCCCTCGCCTGGGTGATCATCAAGTTCATAGGAGCGTTGCCTCGTCCGTTGGCACGCGCTGCGGGAATCAGCCTTGGTTGGATCGTTTACGTTCTGCATGTCCGGCTTAGGCGCGTGGGGATGCATAATCTGGCGCTGGCATTTCCGGAGAAGAGCCATCACCAGCGCGCCAAAATCCTACGTGGGGTTTTTACTTCGTTTGGAAGGCAAGCCGCGGAAGTGTGTTTGTTTCCCAAGTACACGCGTGAAAACGTAAACAAAGTCGTAGTCTACGACGGATTCGAGAATTTCGAGCGCGCCTTGGCGCGAGGGAAGGGTGTGCTGTTTCTAACCGCTCACATGGGAGCATGGGAGCTCTCAGCCTTCACTCATTCGCTGCACGGACACCCTCTGCACGTCGTGATGCGGCCGCTCGACAACGTGTATCTCGATCGCCTGACCCGCCAATATCGCACCATGCACGGTAACTCCATGGTCGACAAAGACGACTTCGTCCGCGGCTTGCTCTCGGCTATGAAAGCCGGAGAAACCGTCGGCATCCTGATGGACACAAACATGACCCCTCCGCAAGGCGTGTTTGTGGACTTTTTCGGAATTCCGGCGTGCACGGCAAGCGGCTTGGCCAGAATCGCGCTGCGCACAGATGCGGCCGTAGTCCCAGGTTTTACCATCTGGGATCCCGCTCTCCGAAAATATCGACTGCGTTTCGATCCTGCAATCAACTTGGTGCGTACGGGAAACGATGATGCGGATGCCGTCGCAAACACCGCATTGTTCACAAAAGTAATCGAAGATTACGTCCGCCGCTACCCGGATCAATGGCTATGGGTCCATCGCCGCTGGAAGACGCGGCCCGAAGGCCAGCCGCCGCTTTATTAGTCCCCGCACCCGCGAGTTGAGCGCTGCGGCATGATCAAAGCTATCGCAACGACTAAGTCCACATCTTTGAGATCTCATCGACGCCGGCTATACTCCTGTGTCTCGGTAAGCCGCAACTGCTGCACTTATCACGCGACCCGAACCTCCAACCGCAGACCGGACACCGGAGGGCAAACATCAGAAAAAAACTATATCCAATAACCGCACCGGTCCACACCAGGGACGCGAACACAAAGTAAATCGGAATTCGGCTGGTCGACTTTGGAAAAAGCCTAAGAACGATAAACAACACCACCATAAATGGAGCAATCGCAACGGGCTTGTACCATCGCAGAAGAAATTCTTGTCTTGCTGCCATCCGCGCTACTCCAGGCACGTCCTCTAGGCTTCTAATTTCCGCCTGATCTAAAGCAGGCATTCGCTCTTTGGAGTCGATTCGTCGCCGGGTGAGCTCGTCGTTGAGGGCTGTGTTTGCTTCAGGCGTCAGCTGGGCTCGGTCGCGCGCTAGGCGCAAAATTTCATCGTCAGTCTTATCTAAGTATTCTTGTGCTAAGTCCCGGGACTTCACGGGGAGATATTAGCTCCCGCATGACATTTCCACAAGCACCCGCTACGGGTAAATTAGGCTGGCGTAATGCACTATCTCACCAGCTTCAGCCGAAAGAGTCTGTTAGACGAACTGATGACTTCTAGCCAAACCAGTCACTCCGGTAGGCGATCCACCAGCTCACATAAATAATCGGCAGGGTTGCCGCCAAAGCCCACCACAGCGGCAAAACGAAATCGGCCGCCAGGCCCAGCACGGTGAAGCTGATCCAGAAAATCTTGCGCTCCATTCGAATATTCTAGCCCTAGCTTTCCTTTCCCACGGCAAACGTATAAAAAGGTGCCATGACTTTAGTCAGGGGGCGATCGGTCAAAGAGGTCGCCGAGTTTGTGCAGGCCCGCGTGCTGGGAGACGAAACTGTGCAACTGACAGGCATCGCGAGCGTCCAGTCGGCCGGCCCGAGCGATCTGGTTTTCGTGGACGATGAAAAGCATCTCTGCCCAGCCTTGGAATCGCGCGCCGGGGCTATAATTGCCGGCGATTTCGCGACAGGGAAGCCGAGCTCGAAGCCACTGCTTCTCGCATCCCAACCCCGCTTGGCTTTTGCCTGCGCTGCCCAAGTTCTTTGTCCTCGGGCAGAGCAGAAGCCCGGCATCCATCCAAGCGCAATCGTGCATCCGTCAGCGCGAACAGCCAGCAACGTCACAATCGGAGAGCGAGTAGTCATCGGCGAGGGCGCGACCATCGGCGAGAGCACGCGGATCGGCGCCGGCAGCGTGATCGGCGCGAAAGCAATCATCGGACGCAATTGTGATCTGTATCCGAACGTCACGATCTATCCCGGTGCACGCCTCGGAGACCGAGTCATCGTTCACTCTGGCGCGGTGCTCGGCAGCGATGGCTTCGGCTACGTGCGCGATCAGGCGACCGGCCGTTATGAAAAGTTTCCTCAAGTCGGCCGCCTCGAAATCGAAGATGACGTCGAAATCGGCGCCAACACCACCATTGATCGCGGTGCACTGGACGCAACCCGCATAGCCCGAGGCGCAAAAATCGACAACCTGGTGCACATTGGCCACAACTGCCAGGTCGGCGAGGACGTTGTGATCGCCGCGCAAACCGGCCTTTCCGGCAGCGCGGTGCTGGAAAATGGCGTGGTAGTGGCGGGTCAGGTGGGCATTGCCGATCATGTTCGCATCGAGGCAGGCGCGATCTTGGGCGCCCAATGCGGCGTTCCCAGCCAGAAGGTAATTCGCGGCAAGGGCGTAGTTTTCTGGGGCACGCCGGCGCGGCCCATCCGGCAATACCTCAAAGAACTGGCTGTGCTGGCAGTAGGCTGTTTGTATGTCGCGGGCTCCCTCGCCCGCGAAATCGATCACCATGGCAATTGTCGTAATCGGCGGACATTCACGCAGCGTAGGCAAAACCAGCGTAGTCGCTGGTTTGATCGCAGCTTTGCCGGAATACCACTGGACCGCCCTGAAGATCACCCAATACGGCCACGGAGTGTGCTCGCTCAACGGCGAATCCTGCCACTGCGCTACCGATGATCACAGCTGGGCGATCTCGGAAGAGAAAGATCGTTCCGGCGAGTCCGACACCTCGCGCTTTCTCATAGCTGGCGCGGTCCGCGCCCTTTGGGTACGCACTGAACAAGGTCGCTTGGCAGAAGCGGTACCAACCATCCGCCGTCGACTCGCCGAGTCGGAAAATGCAATCCTCGAATCAAACAGCATTCTGAAGTTTGTCCGTCCGGATCTTTATTTGACGGTTCTTGACCGAGCGACTCCGGATTTCAAACGCTCAGCCCAGGAATTTCTCGATCAAGCCGATGCCGTTATTTTGCACGCGCCTAAAGAAGACAGGCCGGGGTGGACAGGCATTTCGCTAAAACCAGTTGCGAGCCGCCCGATCTTCCACATTCATCCGCCCGAGTACGTAACGAAAGAAATCGCTGAGTTTGTCAGAATGAAAGTCAGTAGCGACCTAAAGCCTAAAGCCTGAAGCCCGCCTTTTGCTATCCTGCTCACGTGTCACACATTCACAAAAGTGCCTGGCTTCTGGTTCTGTTCTCCGCCGTCCTGCAGATCCTGATATTCCCCCTGCCCAATCTCTACATGCTCTGCTGGGTAGCGGTTACGCCGCTGCTGATCGCGCTTTTGCGGGCGCGACAGCCGGACACGCTACAGCTGCGAGCAGGAATCAAGCTACTGCCGGCTAAGCCGCTGCAAGGGTTTGTGCTCGGATACGCTTGCGGGATTCTCTGGTACGCCGGCACCTGCTACTGGATTTACAGCGTCATGCATCAGTACGGTGGCGTGAGCGTGCCAGTCGGAATTGTCATTTTGATTTTGTTCTGCCTGTACCTTGCGATCTACCAC